>NZ_MWJN01000070.1:0-47198 GCF_002027145.1 Microbispora sp. GKU 823
CCGGCGGCAGGGGCCGCCTCGGCGGGCGCGGCGCCCGGCGGCAGGGCACGGATGCTCGCGGAACCCGTGCTCTCGGAGCCCGCGGCCACGGGACCGGTGTGCTCGGGTCCGCTCGCGCTGCGCGGCGGGCACGCCGTGCCTTACTGCCGCTGGTGCGGCCGGATCGCGGGCGACTGGCGCTGCCCGTCCTGCGGCGGGACCGGCGTGCGGGCCGTCATCGTGGGCGCGCGGCGCACCGCGGAGGAACTGGGCCGGGCCTTTCCTTCGGTGGCCGTGCGCACCAGCGGCCGCGACGGCGTGCTCGCGACGGTGAGCGGCGCCCCCGCGCTGGTCGTGGCGACGCCCGGGGCCGAGCCGGTGCCGGACGGCGGCTACGCGGCCGCCGTGCTGCTCGACGGATGGGCGCTGCTGGGCCGCCCCGACCTGCGCGCGGCCGAGGAGGCGCTGCGGCGCTGGACGAACGCCGCCGCCCTGCTGCGACCGGCGGGGGAGCTGGTCGTCCTGGCCGACGCCGCGGTGCCCGCCGTGCAGGCCCTGCTGCGCTGGGACCCCGTCACCTTCGCGGAACGCGAGCTCGACGAGCGGGCCGAGCTGGGCTTCCCCCCGGCCGTGCGGATGGCGACGCTGACGGGCCCGGCGGCGGCGGTCAGGGAGACGCTGGCGAGCGCCGTGCTGCCCATGGGGGCGCAGGTGCTGGGGCCGGTGCCGGTGGAGGGCGGGCTGGAACGGGCCATGGTCCGGGTGCCGCGCCACCTCGGGTCCGCGCTGGCCCGCGCGCTCAAGGGCGCCTCCGGTGTGCGCTCCGCACGCAAGGCGCCGGACGTGGTACGTGTGAACATTGATCCGCTCGATCTCATCTGACCGATTCGCCTCGCACAAAGCGAGCCGTTAGCGTGCCTCTGTGTCGATCGAATGGGTGAACCGGGCCATCGACGGCCTGCGTGCCTGGGGGCGCGAGCGGAACGTCGAGGTCGACGTCGACGAGGTACGTCTGCTGTGCGACTACGCCAGCGACTACCTGGAGGTGAACGAACTGGGCGATTTCCGGCCGGGCACCTTCGAGGAGCTCCTGCTGGAAATCTACCCGCGCAAGGTCATCGCGCCACCGGAGAGCGCGCCGGAGACGGTCGCCGCGGCGCGGACACTGGTCGAGTTCCTGCTGGACACGGGCGAGATCGGCAGCAAGACGGCCGCCCGCATGCGGGAGACCATCGACCGCATCGAGCCGGAGATGCCGCGCGCGCTCGCCGACACGTCCAAGTTCGGCATGGCCAAGAGCCTGTTCAGCGCCATCGGGCCCGACTCCCTGGAGCTCGACGCGGCCCAGGCCGTGCGGGCGGAGGGGGAGGCGGACGGCGACGACTGCGACTGCCCCGGCTGCGCGCCCCTGCCGCCCGTACGGCTCGCGCCGCGCGAGGAGGTGGCGCGGGCCGTACGCGGGGTGCCGCTGCTGCGCGACGCCCACCGAGTGGTGACGTGGCTGGTGGAGGGCGGCCGCACGGTGACGACGCGCCGGTCGCTGCGGGTCAGGGACGCGCGGGCGTGCAGGGCGGAGCTCGGCGTCGAGTGTCCCGAGCCGGCGTGGCGTCTCGCGCTCGACCTGGGCCTGGCCCGGCTCGACGGCACGGCCGTCGCGGTCGCGGAGGACTTCCGCGAGCTGGACGCGCGCGGTGAGGAGGAACTGCTCGACCTGTGGCGGGCGGCGCTGGAGTTCCTCGTCGAGAGGTCCGTGCCGCTCACCGGGGAGGCGGTGGTGGACGAGGGGATGTCCCAGATCCACGACCTGCTCTACCGGCTGCAGTCGCCCGTCCCGGTGGACGCCCTCGCCGACTACCTGCGCGAGGTGGCCGCCGGGCGGCCGGTCGGCAGGCTGGACGAGGCGCTGACCGCTCTGGCGTACGCGGGAACGGTCCAGCGGACCGAGGACGGCCTGGCCCTGACCCCGCACGCCCTGTGGGGCCTGCGGGAGCTGTACGCCGGCATGGGCCTGGACGCGCCGCTCGCGCCCGCCCCGGCCGAGGGCGACGCGAGCGGGCTGATCGCCGGCCTGATCGGCGACGGCACGGCGGACGAGGCGGCCGAGCGGGACATCGCCGAATGGCTGTCGCGGCGCACTCCCGAGCAGGCCGCGTCGGAGCTGCTCGCCGCCGTGGCCGGCGCCCCGGCGGAGGTGCGCGGGGTCGCCGTGACCATCGTGGACCGGCTGGGTGTCGAGGCGGCGCCGGTCGTGCGGTCCTACCTGGACGACGCCGAGCTGCGCCCGCACGCCATCCACTGGCTGTCCTCGCGGGGCCTGGACGCGCCCGCGCTGACCCCCGAGGAGGTCCTGTGGGTGAGCGTCGACATGCTCGCGCTCGCGCTGCCCGCCGCCGAGGCCGACCCGGAGGGCTTCGCGGAGAACATCGCGGCTTCGGGGCCGCCCGCCCATCTCATCGAGGACATGTGGCGGGTGGACCACCCCGACGTGGTCGAGGTTCTCGAGCTGCTCGGCAGCACGCTGCCGGACCAGGCGGCCGCCAAAGCCGCCCGGAAAGCCGCTTTCAAGGCTCGTTCGCGGGGCATCAGGTGACTGCTGTGCAGTAAGTTGCTGGAATGGCCGACAGCGACGTGCTCACCTTCCCGCCGGTCGACATCGCCCCCGACGAGCAGCTCGTCCACGCGGTGCGGGAGGTCCCGCTCGTACGGGACGCCCGCCGCATCGCCGAGTGGGTCGGGGCCCGATGTGCGGCCTCACCCCGGGGTGTGTGCGAGGTCACCGAGCAGGGGCTGCCGCACCCCGCCGAGGCCGAGGCGGTCGTCGCCGAGCTGGGCCTGGAGGCCGGCAGGCTGCGCCTGCTGTGGGTGGTCGCGGTCAACGGCCGTCTCGTGGAGGTCACCCGGCAGGGCGCCCGCCCCGGGCCCGGTGTGCCCGACCCGATGGAGTTCTGGGACGGCGTGGTCATGGACGTGCTCGACCGGACCGAGGAGGGCCTGACCGGGTCGGCCGTCATCGACGAGCACCTCACCGAGATCCTCGCGACGATCTACTCGGTGCGTGAGGGCATGCCGCTCGCCGCCCTGGCCGGCGGCATCCTCCAGGCCCACGAGGTGGGCTGCGAGGCCCGGCCGGCGGACCTGCGGCGGCTGCGGATGACCCTGCCCGGGGAGCTCGCCGCGGCGATGGCGCTGCTGGAGTACTGCGGGCTGATCGAGCTGACGGGCGAGCTCGTCCGGCTCACCCAGCCGGGCGTGTGGGCGGTGCGCCGCGACCTGCTCAGGGAGGGCCACGACGCGCCGTCGCTCGGCGAGGTGGCCGCGCTCGCCGAGCTGGGCGCCGCCGACCTCATCGACGCCATGCTGACCGGCCGGGCCTCCGCCAGCGCCGCCACGCTGTGGCTGGAGCGCCGGGTGCCGGAGGACGCGGCGCGCGAGCTCATCAAGATCGCCGCGTCCGGCAACGCCGCCCAGCGCGGCACCGCCGGGACCGTTCTGGAGGAGCTGGGCCCGGAGGCCGCGCAGGCCGTACGGGAGGCCCTGGACGAGCCGATGATGTGGCGCTACGCCGCGGCCTGGCTGGGCGTGCGGGACCTGGAGGCGCCGGCCCTCGGCGAGGGCGACGGGGCCTGGGTGGCGGTGGACACCCTCGCGGCCCTGCTCTACATCGGCGCCCCGGTCGACTCGGTCGCCCATTTCGACCTCCTCGGGGAGGACCTGCTCACGCTGGTGCCCGAGATGGGCCGGGCCGACCACCCCGACGCCCTCGCGGTGCTGGAGATGCTCGGCAGGCACCATCCCGATCCGCTGATCGCGAAGACCGCCAGGAAGACGGCGATGAAGGTGCGTTCACGCCCGTAGACTGGGGTGATCCTCCTCGTGTACGTGACGTGAACGGAGCCAACCCTTGGCCATTCAGCCGATCCGCCTGTTCGGCGACCCGGTGCTGCGCACCCCGGCCGAGCCGGTGGTCGACTTCGACAAGGAACTGCGCAAGCTCGTCAAGGACCTGACCGACACGATGATGGACGCGCCGGGCGCCGGTCTGGCCGCGCCGCAGATCGGCGTCGGCCTGCGCGTGTTCACCTACTACGTGGACGAGCAGCTCGGGCACCTCATCAACCCCGATCTCGACCTCGGCGGCGAGATGGACGAGGAGGGCGAAGAGGGCTGCCTGTCCTTCCCCGGCCTGTCCTTCCCGACGCCCCGCGCGATCAGGGCGGTGGCCAAGGGATTCAACATGCACGGCGAGCCGGTGACGATCGAGGGCACCGACCTCATGGCGCGCTGCTTCCAGCACGAGACCGACCACCTGGACGGCGTGCTGTTCATCGACCGGCTGGACCCCAAGCAGCGCAAGCTCGCGATGAAGGCGATCCGCGAGGCCGAGTGGAGCGGCCTGTCGGCGCCGGTGGTGAAGATCTCGCCGCACGCCACGCAGGGAAGGGCTCTGTAGTGCGCCTGGTCTTCGCCGGCACGCCCGACACCGCGCTTCCGTCGCTGCGCGCCCTGCTCGACTCGCCCCGTCACGAGGTGGCGGCCGTGGTGACGCGGCCGGACGCGCAGTCCGGCCGGGGGCGCAAGGTCCACCCCAGCCCGGTGGCCCAGCTCGCGGAGGAGTCGGGGATCGAGGTGCTCAAGCCGGCGAAGGCCGGGGACCCGGAGTTCCTCGACCGGCTGAGGGCGATCGGCCCCGACTGCTGCCCGGTGGTCGCGTACGGCGCCCTGCTGCCGCAGCCGGCGCTCGACATCCCCCCGCAGGGGTGGATCAACCTGCACTTCTCGGTGCTGCCCGCCTGGCGCGGCGCGGCGCCCGTGCAGCACGCGGTGCTGCACGGCGACGACGTCACCGGCGCCTCGACCTTCCGCATCGTGAAGGAGCTGGACGCGGGGCCGGTGTTCGGCGTGCTCACCGAGCGGATCCGCCCGGACGACACCAGCGGCGCGCTGCTGGCCCGGCTCGCGGAGGCCGGCGCGGGCCTGCTGCTGGCCACCCTCGACGGGGTCGAGGACGGCACGCTCGAGGCGCGCCCGCAGCCCGCGGACGGCGTCAGCCTGGCCCCGAAGATCACGGTCGAGGACGCCAGGATCGACTGGACCGCGCCCGCGATGCGGGTGGACCGGCTGGTGCGGGCCTGCACCCCGGCTCCCGGCGCGTGGGCAGAGTTCCGCGGCCAGCGGGTCAAGATCGGCCCGGTACGGCTCGCGCCCGACGCCGGCAAGCTCGCCCCCGGGGAGATCGCGGCCACGCGTACGGCCGTCCTCGTCGGGACCGGCACCCACCCCGTCGAGCTGGGCGAGGTGCAGCCGCAGGGCAAGCGGCAGATGACGGCGGCCGAGTGGGGCCGCGGCGTCCGGTTCGCGGACGGTGAGACCCTGGTCTGAAGGGCCCTGTCCGCCCAGCTCCCGGCACGGTGCCGGGAGGACGGTGTGGCGGGCAGCGGAGAGCGGAGCCGAAGGCGGCGGATCAGCGAGTGGCAGGGTCGAGGGCGGCAGGGTCGAGGGTGACACCGTGAAGCAGGGCAGAGGTCAGGGCGGCGGCGAGAGGCGTGGCCAGGGGAGCGGCCCTGGCGGCGGCAAGGGCGGCGGCCCGGGTGGCGGCCCCGGTGGCAGTTCAGGGCAGGTCCGCCCGGGACGCGGCGGCAGAGCGGGCCACGGCGGGCAGGCCGCGCACGCGGCGAAGGCCGGGCAGCCGAGGCAGGGCCGCGGGCGCCCACCGCGAGACGAGGCGCGCAACGCCGCCTACGACCTGATGCGGGCCGTCGACGAGCGCGACGCGTACGCCAACCTGCTCATGCCGACCCTGCTGCGGCAGCGGCGGATCAGCGGGCGCGACGCGGCCCTCGCCACCGAGCTGGCGTACGGCACGCTGCGCGGCCTCGGGACCTACGACGAGGTCATCGCCGCGTGCAGCGACCGGCCGCCGGAGGAGGTGGACCCGCCGCTGCTCGACGCCGTGCGTCTCGGCGTCCACCAGCTTCTGCGCACGCGGATCCCGCCCCACGCGGCGGTCAGCGCCACCATCGACCTCGTACGGCTGCGCGTCGGGCCGGGCCCGTCCCGCTACGCCAACGCCGTGCTGCGGAAGGTCGCGGGCCGCACCCTGGAGCAGTGGCTGGAGATCGTCGCCCCGCCGCGCGCGCAGGACCCGGTCGGCAACCTGGCGGTCACCTACAGCCACCCGCGCTGGATCGTCACCGCCCTGCGCGACGCCGTGGGCGGGGACGTGGACGAGACGGCCGCGCTGCTGGAGGCCGACAACGAGCGGCCCCGCGTGGCGCTGGTGGCGCGGCCTGGCCGGGCCACGCTGGAGGAACTGGTCGCGGCCGGGGCCGAGCCGGCCGCCTACTCGCCGTACGCGGCCTATCTGCCGGAGGGCGACCCGGGGTCCATCCCCGCGGTGGGGGAGGCGCGGGCCGCGGTGCAGGACGAGGCCAGCCAGCTCGTCGCGCTCGCACTGACCCGCGTGCCGCTCGACCGGGACGCCACCTGGCTGGACATGTGCGCGGGCCCCGGCGGCAAGGCCGGGCTGCTCGACGCCGTGGCGACCGAGCGGGGCGCCCGGCTGCTCGGCGCCGACGTGCAGTATCACCGCGCCCGGCTGGTCTGGGGCACCACCCGCGAGGCGAAGGTGATCACGGCCGACGGCACGCGGCCCGCCTGGCGGCCCGGCGCGTTCGACCGGGTGATGCTCGACGCCCCCTGCACCGGGCTCGGCGCCCTGCGCAGGCGGCCGGAGGCCCGCTGGCGGCGCGACCCCCGCAGCATCCCCGAGCTCACCGCGCTGCAGCGGCGGCTGCTCGACTCGGCGCTTGAGGCCGTCCGTCCGGGCGGCGTCGTGGCGTACGTGACCTGCTCGCCGCACCTGGCCGAGACCCGGGCGGTGGTGGAGGACGTGCGCGACCGGGTCGAGGTGCTGGACGCCCGCGCGTTCCTGCCCGAGGTGCCCGGTCTCGGCGACGGCCCGTACGCGCAGTTCTGGCCGCACCGGCACGGCACCGACGCGATGTTCCTGGCGCTGCTGCGCCGCTCCTAGACGGGTGGCCCGGAGCCCGGGCCTCGGCGCGGCCTGCGGTCGGCGCCTTCGCCGTGGGTGCGGTCAGGAGACCGTGCGTCCGCGCCGCCGGGGAGGGACGGGACCGACGCCCGGGCGAAATAGACTGCAGGGACTATGGCCGTTCAGATCTCGCCCAGCATCCTGTCCGCGGACTTCGCGCGCCTCGCCGACGAGGCCGCCCGAGTGGAGGACGTCGCCGACTGGCTCCACGTCGACGTGATGGACTACCAGTTCGTGCCCAACCTGACGCTCGGACTGCCGGTCGTCGAGTCGCTGCTCAAGGCGACCTCGACGCCGATCGACTGCCACCTGATGATCCAGGACCCGGACCGGTGGGCGCCGGACTACGCCGAGGCGGGAGCGGCCAGCGTCACGATCCACGCCGAGGCGGCCAAGGCCGCCGTCCGCACGCTGCGGGCGATCCGCGCCGCGGGCGCGAGGGCCGGCCTGGCGCTGAACCCGGCGACCGCCGTCGAGGGGTACGAGGACCTGCTGCCCGAGATCGACATGATGCTCGTCATGACCGTCGAGCCGGGCTTCGGCGGGCAGCGCTTCCTCGACATCGTGCTGCCGAAGCTGGCGCGGGCCCGGGCGCTGATCGACAAGCACGGCGGCGAGGTGTGGCTGCAGGTGGACGGCGGCGTCTCGGCGGAGACGATCGAGCGCTGCGCCGAGGCCGGGGCCGACGTCTTCGTGGCGGGCAACGCCGTCTACGGCGCCGACGACCCCGCCCGCGCCGTCGCGGAGCTGCGGAGCCTCGCCGAGCGGGCCACCCCGCCCGCCTGAGCGGAACAGCCGGGCTGCGAACGCGGGGGGCTGCGCGCCCGGGCGGCTCGCGTCAGGCGAGGGCGGGGTCGAGGACCACGTCCTCGCCCTGCGTGGTGGGCGCCTCGGGGAAGTGGCAGGCGGTCAGGTGACCCTCGCGGTTGCCGCTGAGCCGCACCAGCGGAGGCACCTCCGTGGCGCACTTGTCCTGGGCCTTCCAGCACCGCGTGCGGAACCGGCAGCCGGACGGCGGGTTGATCGGCGAGGGCACGTCGCCCGCCAGCCGGATGCGCTCACGCGGCTCGCTCGACACGTCCGGCTCTGGCACGGCCGACAACAGGGCGTGCGTGTACGGATGCCGGGGCCGCTCGTAGATCGACTGGCGGTCGCCGACCTCGACGATCTTGCCGAGGTACATGACGGCGACGCGCTGGGAGAAATGCCGTACGACGGCGAGGTCGTGCGCGATGAACAGGAACGCGATGCCGAGGTCGCGCTGCAGTTCCTGCAGCAGGTTGACCACCTGGGCCTGGATGGAGACGTCCAGCGCCGACACCGGCTCGTCGGCGATGATGAGCTTGGGGTCGAGCGCCAGGGCCCGGGCGACCCCGATGCGCTGCCGCTGGCCGCCGGAGAACTCGTGCGGGAAGCGGTTGTAGTGCTCGGGGTTGAGGCCGACGATCTCCAGCAGTTCCTGGACCCGCTTCTTGCGGCCGCCGGACGGGTTGATGTCGTTGACCTCCATCGGCCCGCGGATGATCGTGCCCACGGTCTGGCGCGGGTTGAGCGAGCTGTAGGGGTCCTGGAAGATCATCTGAATCTCGGGCCGGATCGGCTTGAGCTGCCTGCGCGAGCTGTGGCTGATGTCCTGGCCCCGATAGAGGACCTGGCCCGAGGTGGGTTCGAGCAGGCGGGCCGCCAGGCGGCCGGTGGTGGACTTGCCGCAGCCCGACTCGCCCACCAGGCCGACGGTCTCGCCCGCGCCGACCGTGAGGTCGATGCCGTCCACCGCGTGGACGGCCCCGACCTGACGCTTGATCAGCGCGCCGCCCCGCACGGGAAAGTGCTTGACCAGCCCCTTGAGCTCCAGCAGCGTCTCGTTCATGCGCGGTCCTCGGTCTTCGCGGTGCGGAGTTCCCTCTTCTGCTCGAGGGTGAGGTAGCAGGCGTCGCCATGCCCGCTCTCGGGGGAGATCGACGGCCGCTGGTTGAAGCACAGCTCCGGCCCGGCGAGCTTCGGGTAGTCGCAGCGCGGGTGGAACGGGCAGCCGGACGGCGGGTTCAGCAGGCTCGGGGGAGTGCCGCGCACCGGCTTCAACGGGACGTCCACGGACGAGTTCAGGCGCGGCATCGACGACAGCAGGCCCCAGGTGTAGGGATGGCGCGGCTCGCGCAGCACCTCGCGGACCGTGCCGCGCTCGGCCGCCCGCCCGGCGTACATCACCAGGACGTTGTCGGCGGTGCCCGCCACGACGCCGAGGTCGTGGGTGATCAGGATGATCGCGGTGCCGAACTGCTGCTGAAGCTCCTTGAGCAGGTCGAGGATCTGCGCCTGCACGGTCACGTCGAGCGCGGTCGTCGGCTCGTCGGCGATGAGCAGGTCGGGGTCGCACACCAGCGCCATCGCGATCATCGCGCGCTGCCGCATGCCGCCGGAGAACTCGTGCGGGTAGTGGTCCACCCGCGTCTCCGGCTGGGGGATGCCCACGCGCCGGAGCATCTCGACGGCCCGGTCGCGCGCCTCCTTCTTGCTCGCGCCCTTGTGCTTGCGGTAGACATCGCCGATCTGCCGGCCGATCGTGTGGAACGGCGACAGCGCGGTCAGCGGGTCCTGGAAGATCATCGCGACGCGGTTGCCGCGGAGTTTCTCCATCGTGCCGCGGTCCGCCGAGATCAGCTCCTGGTCCTCCAGCCAGATCTCCCCGCCGATCTTCGTGTGGGCGGGGTCGTGCAGGCCGAGGATGGCGAGGTTGGTCACCGACTTGCCCGATCCGGACTCGCCGACGATGCCGAGCGTGGTGCCCTTCTCCAGATCGAAGGACAGGCCGTCGACGGCGTGCACGATGCCGTCCTCGGTGCTGAACTCGACGCTCAGGTCGCGGACGGACAGGAACGGCCCGGGGCCGCGCGAGGTCCCCGGCTCGCCGCTCCACGACACGGTGGTCACTTGCTGCTCCAGTTCCCGGTTCGACTTGGTTGGGCGTTCGGCTTGGTCGGGCGCGCTCAGCTCAGGCGGACCCGCGGGTCGATGAACGCGTAGAGCACGTCCACGACGATGTTCAGCAGGACGATCGCCGCCGCGCCCACGATGGTCACGCCGAGCAGCATCGGCAGGTCGGTGTTCTGCACGGCGCGCACGGCCAGCTCGCCGATGCCGTGGAGGCTGAACGTCTGCTCGGTGATGATCGCGCCGCCCAGGAGCGTGGCGAGGTCCACACCGAAGATCGTGATGATGGGGATCATCGCGCCCCGCCAGGCGAAGCGGAAGAACACCGTCCGGCTCGACATGCCCTTGGCGCGCGCCGTGCGGACGTAGTCCTCGGCGAGCTGCTCGACCATCTGCGAGCGGGTCATGCGCGTGTAGTTGGCGGTGAAGATGATCGACAGAACCACCCACGGCAGCATCAGGTGGGTGAACCAGTCCAGCGGGTTCTCGGTGATCGGCACGTAGGACGGTCTCGGGATCAGCTGCATGGTGTCCACCAGGTAGAACGCCAGCAGCGGCCCGACGAAGTAGATCTGGAGCGAGGCCCCGATGACCGACGACGAGCTGGCGATCTTGTCGAGCGGCTGCCCGACCTTCCAGGCAGCGATCATGCCGGTGAGGATGCCGAACGCCAGGATGACACGAGGCGCCGAGGGTGAGCGACAGCGTCACCGGGAAACGGTCGACGATGGCGCTGAAGACGGGCTCCTGGGTGGCGAAGGAGTAGCCGAGGCAGGGCGCCGGGCACGAGCCGAACTGGACGAACTCCCGGCCCGCGAAGATGCCGACCAGCCAGTGCCAGTACTGCACGAACAGCGGTTCGTCCATGCCCAGGTTGTGCCGGATCAGCGCCAGCGTCTCGGGCTGGCAGATCTTGCCGCAGAACGCCCTGGCGGGGTCACGCGGCACGGCGTAGAAGAGGTAGAACGTGATCGCGCTGATGATGATCAGGATCACGAGGGCGCCGGCGACGCGGCGTACCAGATAGCTGGTCATGGTCTCGCACTTGCTCCTGCGGGCGGGACGGGCCGGGGGTCCGCCGCCCCGCGGAGGGGCGGCGGACCCGGGTTGCTGCTACTTGACGTAGATGTCGAGCGCCGACTGCTCGCCCTCGATCGGGTCGAACTTCACCCCGCCGAGGCCCGAGCCGTACAGGCCGAAGTACGTCTGGTAGTACTCAGGCACGATCGCGGCCTGGTCCATGATCTGACGGTCGATCGCGGCCCACGCCTTGCCCGCCTCGGCGGCGTCGGTGATCGCGTTGGCCTTGTCGATGGCGTCGTTGATCTCCGGCACGTTGAGGTGCGTGTAGTTCGGCGCGTTGTCCGAGATCAGGCGGCCGTCGTACTGCGGCTGGATCGCGGTCGATCCAGTCGGCCAGTCGGCCGCCCAGCCACCCCAGTAGATGTCGTACTTGTTGTCCACCGGGCCGATGGCGTCGTAGTAGGTGCCCGCGTTCAGCGGCTTGGCCACGACCTTGAAGCCGGCCTTGGTGAGCGCCTCCTTGATGGCGACGGTGACCTTCTCCTGGGTCGGCGTCTGGTTGTAGGCGTAGACCACCGTCGGGTTCGGGGTGCTCGACTTGGCGAGCAGCGCCTTGGCCGCCTCGGGGTCGCCCTCGGGCTTGGCCAGCTTGCCGTACAGGTCGAAGGCCTCGTAGCCGAGGACCGTCGGGCTCATGACGGTCGTGGCGATCTTGCCGGTGTTGATCTCACCGCCGCCGATCTGCTGGATCTGCTTCGACGGCCACGCCGTGATGATCGCCTTGCGGACGTTGACGTCGGTGATCCGCTTGGTGTTGATGTTGTAGAAGGTGGTGAACGGCGTCAGGCCCTGCACCGACCGCTTCATCACCTCGGCGTTGCCCAGCACCTCCTGGACCCGCTCGGGGGCGACCGCGTTGTGGAAGGTGAACGCGTTCTTGTCGTTGCCGGCGTCGGCCAGGAAGCGCTCGGTCGACTGCTGGGACTGGATCCCGAACTCCATGTGGAACTTGTCCGGGTATGCGTGCCGGATCGGGTCGGTCTTCGGGTCCCAGTTCTCGTTGCGCTCCAGGTCCATCGACTTGTCCGTGATGTGGCTCACGATCTTGTACGGACCCGAGGAGAACGGCTGCTTGTCGTACTTCTGCTTCGTGTCCTGCGCCTTGGGCACGGCGCCGTAGCCGGTCATGGCCACGGTGAAGTTGAAGTCCGGGTGCGCGCCGTTGAGGTGGAAGACCACCGTCTTGTCGTCCGGAGTCTCGATCGTGTCGAGCTCCTTGCCGTCGTACGGGCCCTTGTACTGGTCGCGGAACGGCTTCTTCGGGTCCGGGACCAGCCACGTCTCGGCGTAGTCCGGGCCCTCGGTGATGAAGTCGGCGAACAGGCGCTCGAAGCTGTACTTGATGTCACCGGAGGTGATCGGCGTGCCGTCCTGCCACTTCAGGCCGTCCTTGAGCGTGAACTTCCACGTCTTGCCGCCGTCGGTGGTGGTGCCGGTGTCGGTGGCCAGGTCGCCGACCAGCTTGATGTTGCCCGAGTCGTCGTGCTTGTAGGCGGTGAGCTGGCGGGTGAACAGGTGGGACACCGAGGAGTTGTAGTTCAGGTAGACGCGGCCCGGGTCCAGGTGGCTGAAGTCGTCCCGGTCGATCATGTAGACGGTGCCGCCGGACTTGGCGCCCGGCACCTCCGGGGCGGGGCCCTTGGAGTCGTCGGCGGTGCCGACCGCGATCGCGCTGACGGCCTTGTTCTCCAGCGGCTTCTGCGAGGTGCCCGCGGCGCCCTGGGGCGCCCCGCCGCCCCCGCCCTTGGCGCAGCCGGCCAGGGCCAGCGCGCCTGCCGCGAGCACGGCCGTCATCGAGGCGATCCGCCTGCTATGCGATCTCATGTGGTCCTTCCTATGGGGGTGCGCGCTCACGGAGTCAGCGCTTGGTGCGTGGGTCGAAGGCGTCGCGGATGGAGTCCCCGAGCAGGTTGAAGGCGACAACGAAGATCAGCATCGACACGCCGGGGAACAGGAGGTAGGTCACGTCGGAGTGGTAGACGTTCGCGCCCACCTGGAACATCCGGCCCCAGTCGGGGGTGGGCTCGGTCATGCCGACGCCGAGGAAGCCGAGGCCCGCCTCCGCGCCGACGTAGAGCGGGAGCGCGAGCGTGGCCTGGATGATGATCGGCGTCCAGAGGTTGGGCAGCAGCTCCTTGAAGATCACCCGCGCCGGCGAGGCGCCGGTGACGCGGGCGGCCTCCACGAACTCGCGCGCCCGCAGCGACAGCACCTGGGCACGCAGCAGGCGGGCGATCGTGGCCCAGCCGAGGACGGTGAGGACGACGCAGATGGACACGTACCGCAGCCAGACCGGCGTCTCCTCCTCGGGCAGCACGAACGCCGCCTCGACGACCGGCAGGAAGACGATCAGGAAGAGCTGCGAGGGAAAGGCGAGCAGCGTGTCGATGACCCGCCCGATCACGTAGTCGGTCTTGCCGCCGATGTAGCCCGAGGTGATGCCCATCACGATGCCGATGATCGTGGACACCACGGTCACGATGACCGCGATGCTCAGCGAGGTGCGGATGCCGTACACGAGCTGCATGAACACGTCGCGGCCCAGGCCCGGCTCCAGCCCGAACCAGAACTCGCCGCTCATGCCGCCGTTGGGCGCGATCGGGTAGCCGAACTCGTTGAGCAGGCCGGGCTGGTTCTGGCCGTACGTCGTGTACGGGTCCTTGCCGTACAACGCGCCGATCACGGGAGCCAGAAGCGCGATCAGGAAGAACGCGAGCACGATGATCGCCGAGACCACGCCCGTCTTGTCGCGCCGGAAACGGCGCCACATGAGCTGGCCGGGCGAGCGGCCGACGACGGCGGAACCGGAACCGGCCGTGCCCGCGGTGCCCGCGGTGTCCGCGGACTCCGCGGCGGCGTCGGTCGCGGTCGAGGAGGGGAACGTCATGGTGCGGTGCTCCCGGATGGACCATTAACGAGCGGAAGAGATCCGACTATAGGGAACCCTGGCAACTAATTTTGCGGGGGTCAATCACTTCAGGCGGGTAGTTCGCGACTTGCCTGCTTCGTTGTGCAAAGTAAATCACCTTGTGTCCTGCGGCCGCATTGACCTCGGTATACGCGGCGAGGAACACTACTTATTACACAAATGCTTTTGTGTCACAGCTTTGTGACACAACCCGCACATGGCTGAGACCAACCGCATCTGGTAACCGTGTGCCGCAGATCACCGCAATCCCGCGCTAGGGCAACGAGCCGGGCACGGCTACACTGACGGGTAGCAGAGCAGCGTGCTCCGGGGTCGGTGTAATTCCGAACCGGCGGTGACATCCCTGTCCCCAGGGGTGACAGTCCGCGACCCGGCCGAAGCCATCGGCCGGTGGACCTGGTGAGATTCCAGGACCGACGGTGAAAGTCCGGATGGGAGGAAGCGCGCGAACGGACGGCCGTGGTGCCGCCGGACGGCCGTATGGCCGCGCCGGCAGCGGCGCCGTCCGTGCAGGTGATGCGAGGCCGCATCCCGAACTAACCCCGGGGCCCGCCGTAGACAACGGCGAGAGGAAGACCGGGGTGACCTCAGGGGACATCCTTCACATGCGGCGCGCGATCGCGCTCGCCGCCCGGGGCCTGGGCGGCACCAGCCCCAATCCCGTCGTCGGCTGCGTGATCCTCGACCCGTCGGGACAGGTCGCGGGAGAGGGCTTCCACGCCTACGCCGGCGGCCCGCACGCCGAGGTCGTGGCGCTGCGCGAGGCCGGCGAACGGGCCAGGGGCGGCACTGCCTACGTGACGCTCGAGCCCTGCAACCACACCGGCAGGACCGGCCCCTGCTCCACCGCCCTCCTGGAGGCGGGCGTGGCCCGGGTCGTCGTCGCCGTCTCCGACCCCAACCCGAAGGCCGCGGGCGGCGTAGCCGTCCTGCGGCGGCACGGCGTCCTCGTGGACGAGGGCGTGCTGACCGCCGAGGCCGAGGAGGTCAACGCCGCCTGGCTGACCTTCGTGCGGGCCCGCAGGCCGTACGTGACCTGGAAGTTCGCCGCCACCGTGGACGGCCGCTCGGCGGCCGAGGACGGCACCAGCCAGTGGATCACCTCACCCGAGGCCAGGGCCGACGTGCACCGCCTGCGGGCCGAGAGCGACGCCGTCGTCGCCGGCATCGGCACCGTGCTCGCCGACGACCCCCGGCTGACCGCCCGCGTCCCCGCACCCCTGCGCGCGGCGCCCGTGCTGCGCGTGGTCGTGGATCCGGCGCCCGCACCCCGGCCGCCGCCCGCGTCCTCGACGCCGAGGCCCCGACGCTGGTCGCCGTGGCCGAGGACGCGACCGTCCCGGCCCACCTGTCCCACCACGCCGTACGGCTCCCGCGCGTCCCGGGCGGAATAGACCTCCACGCCCTCATGGCTGAGCTGCACGGGAGGCAGATCGTGAGCGTGCTGATCGAAGGCGGGCCCACCCTCGCCGGCGCCTTCCTCCGGGAGGGCCTGGTCGACCGGGTCGCGGCTACCTCGCCCCGGGCGCTGCTGGGCGCGGGGGCGGCCGCGCTCGGCCCCGCGGGCGTCTCGACGATCAGCGAGATCCACCGGCTGGAGTTCGCCGAAGTCACCCCCGTCGGGCCGGACCTCAAGCTGGTCCTGCGTCCGAAGTCCTCCGTGGATTCCACGTCCTCCGGCCCGCAGTCCCCTAAGGAGAGCTGAATGTTCACCGGAATCGTCGAGGAGCTCGGCGAGGTCGTGGCACTCGAGCCGCGCGGCGACTCCGCGCGCCTCACGGTGCGCGGCGCGGTCGTCACCGGCGACGCCCGGCACGGCGACTCGATCGCCGTCAACGGCGTCTGCCTCACCGTGGCCGGCGCCGAGGGAGACTCCTTCACCGCCGACGTGATGAAGGAGACCCTCGACCGGTCCTCGCTCGGGGCCCTGCGCCCCGGCTCGCGGGTCAACCTGGAGCGCGCCGTACGGGCCGACCAGCGGCTCGGCGGGCACATCGTGCAGGGCCACGTGGACGGGACCGGGGAGGTGCTGTCGCGCGAGCCCGGGGAGCACTGGGAGGTCGTGCGGCTCTCGCTGCCCGCGAACCTCGCCAGGTACGTCGTGGAGAAGGGCTCGATCGCGGTGGACGGCGTCAGCCTCACCGTGGCCGCGGTGACGGACGACTCCTTCTCCGTCAGCCTGATCCCCACCACCCTCGAACTCACCACGCTCGGCCGCAAGCAGCCGGGCGAGCCGGTCAACCTCGAGGTCGACGTGATCGCCAAGTACGTCGAGAGGCTCACCGCCGCGACCGCCAAGGGGGTCTCGGCATGAGCGAGCGTAGCGAGCGAATCAATAGGCACAGTGCCTGGCGAGGTGCTGAATCGCGCGCCTCCGGCACGACCGAACTCCGAGCCGAAGGCGAGGAGGCGGCATGAGCTGGACGGAGGCCGGGTTCGACGTCTTCGGGCAGCACGTGCTGTGGACCGACCTGGTGGGCAACGTGTGCGCGCTCGGCACGGTCTGGCTCGCGATCAGGAGAACGATCTGGACCTGGCCGGTGCAGCTCGTCGGTTCCGTGCTGCTGTTCGTGGCGTCGGTCAGCGCGCACATCACCGGCAACGCGCTCAAGCAGGCGCTGTTCGGAATCCTGGCGGTCTACGGCTGGGTGAAGTGGTCGCGCGGCACGCGCGGCGGCGCGGAGCTGCCGATCCGCTCGGCGCGCGCCGGGGAGCGCACGGCGCTCGTGGGCGTCATGGTCGCCGGGACGGTCGCGGTCGCGCTGCTGTTCACCTTCCTCAACTCCCGTGGCTGGAACATCTCCTGGGCGCCGTGGCCGGACGCCTACATCTTCGTCGGCAGCGCGGTGGCGACCTGGGCGCAGGGCAAGGCGCTGGTCGACTTCTGGATCATCTGGGTCGCCGTGGACCTCGTCGGGGTGCCGCTGGCGTTCAGCTCCGGGCTGGTGGTCTCCGGCCTCGTCTACGGATTGTTCTTCGTGATGGTGATGATCGGGTTCCGCGGCTGGCTGCGGCAGTCGCGCGAGTTGCGGGCGGTGATCGCATGAGTGAGATCAGGCTGGACCCGATCGAGCGGGCCGTCAACGACATCAGGGACGGCAGGCCCGTCGTGGTGGTGGACAACGAGAACCGCGAGAACGAGGGTGACCTCATCTTCGCGGCGTCGAAGGCCACGCCCGAGCTGGTCGCCTTCATGATCCGCTACACCAGCGGCGTCATCTGCGTCGGCATGGAGGGCGCCACGCTCGACCGGCTGGGCCTGCCGCTGATGGTGCAGGACAACCGCGAGCGCCTGCGCACCGCCTACACGATCAGCGTGGACGCCAGGGACGGGGTGACGACGGGCATCTCCGCCGCCGACCGGGCCAAGACGATCAGGACGCTGTGCGACTCGGCCACCGAGCCGTACGAGCTGGTCCGGCCGGGGCACATCTTCCCGCTGCGCTATCGGGAGGGCGGCGTGCTGGCGCGGCCGGGGCACACCGAGGCGTCCGTGGACCTCGCCAGGCTCGCCGGGCTGACCCCGGCCGGGGCGCTCGCCGAGATCGTCAACGACGACGGCACGATGGCCCGCCTGCCCCGCCTGCGGGAGTTCGCCGACGAGCACGACCTGGCGCTGGTGTCGATCGAGCAGCTCATCGAGCACCGCCGCAGGTCCGAGCGGATGGTCACCCGGGTCGCCGAGACGCGCATCCCCAACCGGTACGGCGTCTGGCGCGCGTACGGCTACGCCAGCGCGCTCGACGGCGGCGAGCACCTCGCGCTGGTGTACGGCGACATCGAGGACGGCGAGAACGTGCTCGTCCGGGCGCACTCGGAATGCCTCACCGGCGACGTGCTCGGCTCGCTGCGCTGCGACTGCGGCGTGCAGCTCGACACCGCCATGCGCATGATCGCCGAGAACGGGCGCGGCGTGATCGTGTACCTGCGCGGCCACGAGGGGCGGGGGATCGGCCTGCTGGCCAAGCTGCGGGCCTACAGCCTGCAGGACAACGGCAGCGACACCGTCGACGCCAACCTGGAGCTGGGGCTGCCGGTGGACGCCAGGGAGTTCTCCAACGCCGGGCAGATGCTCGCCGACCTCGGCGTGAAGTCGGTGCGGCTGCTGACCAACAACCCGGCCAAGGTGCGCGGCATGGACGGGTACGGCATCAAGGTCCTGGGCCGTGAGGCCATGCCGGTGGCGATGAACCCGTACAACGAGAGGTATCTGACCGCCAAGCGCGACCGGCTCGGCCACGAGATCTCGGGCGGCGTCCCCCGCGACATCCACGGCGAACACTTCGGCAAGGAGGCTTCATGAGCGAGCGAATCAGTGAACACGGCGTGGTCCGCTCATGCGGCTCCGAGCCGTCAGGCGAGGAGGGCGTATGAGCGGAGAGGGACGGCCGGACGCGGCGGCGGTGGACGCGGGCGGGCTGACCGTCGGCATCGTCGCCGCCCGGTGGCACGAGAAGATCACCGACCAGTTGTTCGCGCGGGCGGAGCGGGCGGCGCGGGACAGCGGCGCGGCCGTGGTCACGGCCCGGGTGGCCGGGTCGCTGGAGATCCCGGTGGTCGCGCAGGCCCTGGCCCGGCGCTGCGACGCCGTCGTCGCGCTCGGCGTGGTGATCCGGGGGGATACGGCCCACTTCGACTACGTCTGCGACTCGGTGACCGCGGGCCTGACCAGGGTCTCGCTCGACGAGTCGACCCCGGTGGGCAACGGGGTGCTGACCTGTGACACCCTTGATCAAGCGGTCGAGCGGTCCGGCGTGCCGGGCAGCAAGGAGGACAAGGGGTACGAGGCGACGATCGCCGCCCTGGAGACCGCGCTCCTCCTTCGCGGCCTCGCCGGCTGACCTCGCCCGAACCTCGTAGCCGCAGTCCTCGCATTCGCAGCGCCGAGCCGGGAAGACTTGATTGGTGATCACGCAGTATCCGCCCGCGGCCCCGCAGGCCGGGCACGCCGTACGCCGCCGCGCCGCGGCTCGTGGGGGGCGTCATGCCTGAGAGCGCGCCGCCGCTGCCCGTCACCTGGCGGCCCCGGGTCACGACGATCATCGCGTACGGCATGGGGGCGGTGATGGTGATCGGCTCGATCCTGCTGGCCGTCGGCCTGCCGGAGCAGTTCAAGCTCCCCGACCGGCTGGGCATGGTCGCCTTCGGCGTGGCGGTGGCGTGCGTGCTGCACCTGCTCGGCCGCCTGCGGGTGCGGGCGGACGAGAAGGGGATCACGGTGGTGAACCCGCTGCGGGTGCACCATTTCGAATGGGCCGAGGTGCTGGACGTCACCATGGTGGAGGGCGACCCCTGGCCAAAGCTGGACCTCGCCAACGGGGTCAGCCTGGGCGCGATGGGCATCCAGAGCACCGAGCGGGAACGTTCGCGCCGGGCGGTGGCCCAGCTCACCGCCCTCATCCGCGAACGCGGCGAGGCCCCCGACCGCCTGTGACGGCGGCGGGGGCCCCGGCGGGCCGTCAGGCGCTCAGCCGTACGGGCGCGGCCGCGCCGAGCAGGCCGCGCCGGCGCAGTTCGGGCAGCACGCCCTCGCCGAACCAGAAGGCCTCCTCCAGGTGCGGGTAGCCCGACAGGACGAACTCCTCCACGCCGAGCGCGGCGTACTCCTCGACGAGGTCGGCGACCTCCGCGTGGCTGCCGACGAGCGCGGTGCCGGCGCCGCCGCGCACCAGGCCGATCCCCGCCCACAGGCCGGGGTGGATCTCCAGGTCCCTGACCCTGCCGCCGCGGGAACCCCTGCGGGAACCCCCGCGGGATCCGCCGCGGGAGCCCCCGTGGAAGCCTTCGTGGAGCGCGAGCATCCGCTGCTGCCCGACCGACTCGCTGCGGGACAGGACGGCCCGTGCCGACGCGATGTCCTCGGGGGAGATCCGGTCGAGCAGCCGCCCGGCCTCCGCCCACGCCTCCTTGGAGGTGTCCCTCGTGATCACGTGCAGCCGTACGCCGAAGCGCAGCGTGCGGCCCTCTGCGGCGGCCAGTTCGCGTATCCAGTCGAGCTTGGCCGCGACCTGGGACGGCGGCTCGCCCCAGGTGAGGTAGACGTCCACGTGCCGGGCCGCCACCGGGCCCGCGGCGGCCGAGGAGCCGCCGAAGTACAGTTCGGGCACGGGGTCGGGCCGCTCGGCGACCGTCGCCCCCTCGACGTCGTAGTAGTCGCCGGTGAAGTCGAACGGGCCGTCCCAGGCGCCGCGCACGATGGACAGGAACTCGGCGGTCCGCGCGTACCGCTCGTCCTTGCCCAGGTGGTCGCCGAAGCGCCGCTGCTCGGCCGCCTCCCCGCCGGTCACCACGTTCAGCAGCAGCCGGCCGCCGGAGATCCGCTGGTAGGTGGCGGCCATCTGCGCCGCGAGCGTGGGGGACAGCGCCCCGGGCCGGAACGCGACCAGGAACTTCAGCCGGGTCGTCACCTGGGTCAGCGCGGCGGTGACCAGCCAGGCGTCCTCGCAGTAGGTGCCCGTGGGGGTGAGCACGGCCTCGAACCCGGCCTGCTCGGCCGCGCGGGCCACCTGGGCGAGGTAGTCGATCGTGGGCGGCCGGAACGCGGTGGCCTGCGACTGCCCGTGCACGCGGCGCAGACCGTGCCCGCCGCCGGTGATCGCCCTGCCGTCGCCCGAGGTGGGCAGGAACCAGTGGAACTTCATTGCTGCGCCTTCCTGACGACGTCGTTGAAGCGGTCGTCCACGAACTGCGAGAACGTGACGGTGCCCGGCACGAGGCCCTCGGCGGAGAACGCGTCGGCGATCTCCTGCTCGGAGGAGACGACCGAGCCGTCGATCACGACCGGGGTCGCCACGGCGTTGGCCACGGCCGCGTCCGCGACCTCGACCGGCAGGCCGGTCTCCCGCGCCCACACCTTCGCCCACTCGTCCAGGTGGGCCGCGGCCCAGACCCGCGCCTTGGCCAGCCGGGTGAGGAAGTCGCCGATCGCGGCCCGCTTGCCCGCGTCGTCGAGCGCGGCGGGAGCGGCGACCTGGAAGCCGAGGCCGTTGACGATGCCCGCGCCGTCGGCCAGCAGCCGCGCCTTGTGCTGGATCTCGGCCTGCGAGCTGAAGGGGTCCCAGATGGCCCAGGCGTCGACGGTGCCGGACGAGAACGCCGCCAGGGCGTCGGCGGGCTGGAGATACTGCGGCTGGATGTCCTTGAAGGACAGGCCCTCCTTCTTCAGGACCGCCAGCAGGTGGTAGTGGGCCGAGCTGCCCTTCGCCACCGCGATCTTCTTGCCCTTGAGCTGGGCCGGCGAGGTGATCGCGGACCCGTCGGGGACGAGGATCGCCGACCCCTTGGCGCTCTGCCGGTACGCGGCCACGATCTTGATCTTGGAGCCGGAGGCGGCGGCGAAGACGGGCGGGGTGTTGCCCACGCCGCCGATGTCGACCGCGCCCGCGTTGACCGCCTCCAGCAGCGGCGGCCCGGAGGTGAACTGCGACCACGTGATCGCGTAGGAGGTGCCGTCGAGCAGCCCGGCGGCCTTGAGCAGCGCCTGCGATCCCGCCTTCTGGTCGCCGACCCGCAGGGTGACGCGGCCCGCGGCCTGTCCGTCCTTCCCGCCGGACGCGCCCTGTCCCGTGGAGGCGCATGCCGTGGCGGACGCCAGAGTGATCAGCAGCGCGGCGAGCAGTCTCCTGGTCATGCGGGTCCTTCCGGGGTGACGCCCAGGGCGGACAGCAGGGCCGCACGCAGGGTGAGCAGGTCGGGGTGGTCGCGGTGCCGGGGACGCGGCGCGGCGACGGTCCACTCGTGCGCGACGCGCCCGCCGTCGAGCACCAGGATCCGGTCGGCCAGCAGCAGCGCCTCGTCCACGTCGTGGGTCACCAGCAGCACGGCCGGGCCGTGCGCCGCCCACAGGTCGAGCACCAGGCGGTGCACGGTGATCCGGGTCAGCGCGTCGAGCGCGCTGAACGGCTCGTCGAGCAGCAGCAGCCCCGGCTCGCGGACGAGCGCGCGGGCCAGGCTCGCCCGCTGCGCCTCGCCGCCGGACAGCGTCAGCGGCCACGCCCCCGCCCGGTCGGCCAGGCCGACCTCGGCAAGCGCCGCCTCCGCCCTGCTGACCGGGTCAGGCGCGGTCAGGCCGAGCGTGAGGTTGTCGCGCACCCGCTTCCACGGCACCAGCCGGGGCTCCTGGAAGGCCACGGCCACCGAGCCGTCCACCTCCAGGCCGCCCTCGACCTCCTCGTCCAGGCCCGCGAGCGCGCGCAGCAGCGTGGACTTGCCCGAGCCGCTGCGGCCGAGGAGCGCGACGAACTCGCCGCGCCCGATCGTCAGGTCGAGGCCGTCGAGCACGGTGCGGTCTCCGAAGCGCCGGGTGAGCCCGCGTACGGTGGCCTGTGCTGTGGCCGCCGGCCGTACGGCGTCCGGGGCCTGCGCGCTCGCCGGGACATCCACCGTGCCACTCACCGGGACAGGAACTCGCGCCGCCATGTCAGCGCCCTCCTTTCCAGGAGCCGGACCAGGGCGTCGGTGAGCAGGCCGAGTGCGCTGTAGACGAGCAGGCCGACCACGATCACGTCGGTGCGCAGGAACTCGCGCGCGTCGTTGATCATGTAGCCGAGGCCGGCGTCGGCGTTGACCTGCTCGGCCACGATCAGCGCCAGCCAGGCCACGCCGAGGCTCTGCCGCAGCCCGACGAGCGTCTGGGGGAGCGCGCCGGGCAGCACGATGTGCCGTACGAGCGCGGCGCGGCCGAGCCTGAGCGTCCGGGCGACCTCGGCGAGCTTGCCGTCCACGCCCCGGATGCCCGCGAACGTGTTGAGGTAGAGCGGGAAGGAGACGGCGAGCGCCACCAGCAGCACCTTGGGCGTCTCCCCGATCCCGAACCAGAGGATGAACAGCGGGATCAGCCCGAAGAACGGCAGCGCCCGGAGCATCTGCATGATCGGGTCGACGGCGTTCTCACCGGTCCGGCTCAGCCCGGCGACCAGCGCGAGGCCGACGCCGGCGACCGCTCCGGCGGCGAAGCCGAGGAGCACCCGTTCGAGGGACACCGCGATCGCCGTGGGCAGCGTCCCCGAGCGCACCAGGTCGAGCGCGGTCGCGGCGATCTGCGACGGGGCGGCGAGCAGCCGGGCCGGCAGCAGCCCGGACGCGCTGGCGACCTGCCACAGCAGCACGACGACGAGGGGGCTGACCCACCTGGTGCCACCCCCTCCGTCGGGCCGCGGGCCGTGGCGGAGCGGGGGCGCGGCCGGGGACCTGCCCGGACCGCGCCCCCCAACTCGCCCTGTAGTTCGACGACGGACATGGACACACCTCGAAGTTGACGACGGGGATTCGTCACCAGAGTTGCCCACATTTCCTACCAAGTCAATAGGTTATCCGCCGTCTGGGCGGCGCGAGCGGCGCGGGCGCCCAGCGCACGCAGGTACGCCCGCAGCTCCGGCGGCTCGTGCACCTCGAACTCGCAGCCCAGCATGAGCAGGCGCGACGCGAGCCACTCCAGAGTGTCGGCCGGTCCGCGCAGGCGGCAGCTGTGGTCGTCGATCGGTTCGACGGTCCCCGCGGCGGCGCCGAGCCGGCCTGCCACCTGGCCGGCCGGAAGGCGTACGGTCGCCACCACCTCGTAGACGGGCGCGGACGAGTGCAGCTTGGCGGCGACGAACGCGGCCGGGTCCTGTTCCGGCGGCACGCGGGCCGGGACCCGTACACCGGTCGGGTGCGGGTCGCCGATCCGGTCGGCACGGAAGACCCGCCAGTCGTCGCGGTCGATGTCGTATGCCAGCAGATACCACCGGCGTCCGGCGGTGACCAGGCGGTACGGCTCGGTCAGGCGCCTGGTCTCGGCGCCGTCGCCGGACCGGTAGGCGAAGCGCAGGCGTTCGCGGTTGGCGGCGGCCCCGGCGAGCACCACCAGGGTCCGCGGGTCCACGGGCGGCCCGGCTCCGGCGAGCATCGGCACGGTCGCGGCGGCGAGCACGCCCACCCGGTGCCGCAGCCGGGACGGCAGCACCTGCTCCAGCTTGGCCAGGGCGCGCACGGACGCCTCGTCGATGCCGTCCACCGGGTGCGCGGCGGCCGTCCGCAGGCCGACGGCGATGGCCACCGCCTCCTCGTCGTCGAGCAGCAGCGGCGGCATGGCCGCGCCCGCGGCGAGCCGGTAACCGCCCACCGCGCCCATCGTCGCCTGGACCGGATATCCCAGCTCGCGCAGGCGGTCGATGTCGCGGCGGATGGTCCGGGGACTGACCCCAAGACGCTCGGCCAGCTCGCTCCCCGGCCACTCGCGGGGCGTCTGCAGCAGCGACAGCAGAGCGAGCAATCGTGCGGACATGTCACTCATGGACCAAGCATGCCCGGCCATCTAGGACAGGTCATGACCTACATGGCCCCTAGCGTCGTTCCCGTCATCGCGACGCAACGGGAGAGACATGAGCAACACCGAGATCCGCCCATTCCGTATCGAGATCGCTTCAGCCGACCTGGCCGACCTGAACGACCGGCTGGACCGCGCCCGGTGGCCCCGTGAGCTGCCCGGCGGCGGATGGAGCCGCGGCGTTCCCGGCGCCTTCCTCCGGGAGCTCGCCCGCTACTGGCGCGAGGAGTACGACTGGCGCGGGCACGAGGCGCGGCTGAACGAGCTCCCGCAGTTCATGACCGAGATCGACGGCCAGGACATCCACTTCCTGCACGTACGCTCGGCCGAGCCCGGCGCTCTGCCGCTCGTCCTCACGCACGGCTGGCCGAACTCGTTCCTGGAGTTCACCGAGCTCGTCGGCCGCCTCACCGACCCCCGTACGCACGGCGGCGACCCCGCCCGGGCGTTCCACGTCGTGGTGCCCTCCCTGCCGGGCTTCGGCTTCTCCGCGCCGCCGCGCGGCAGCGGCTGGACCGCGGCGCGCGTGGCGCGGCTCTGGGCGGAGCTGATGCGTCGCCTCGGCTACGAGCGGTACGGCGCGCAGGGCGGGGACTTCGGGGCCTACGTCGCCCCGGAGGTGGCCAAGGCCGCGCCCGGCAACGTGGCCGGCGTCTACATCGTCAGCGGTCTCGGCTTCCCCACCGAGAAGGATCTCCCGGAGATGACCGAGGACGAGCGGGCGGCCTATGCCCGGCTGATGGAACAGGACTGGATGAACGGCGTCGACCACCACGCGCTGTTGCGCGCGGCGCCGCAGACCTTCACGTACGGGTGGCACGACTCCCCGCTCGCGGCACTTGCCTGGATGACCCAGAAGTTCCACGAGTTCAACGCCTCGGGCAGACCGCTGGAGCAGGTGATCGACCGGGACCTGTTCCTGACGAACGTGAGCCTGTACTGGTTCACTGGGACGTTCGGGACGTCGGCGTGGCCGTACTACGAGAGCACCGGCTTCGGCTGGCCGGAGGGCCAGACGGTCGCGCCGACCGGCGTGTACAGCGGCCCGCCCGGCATCCGCCGGCTCGCCGAACGCCACAACACGATCCTCCACTGGCCCGAGGACAACCCGGGTGGCCACCACTTCATCGCGATGGACCAGCCGGATCGCCTCGCCGCCGACATCCGCGCGTTCTTCGCCAAGGTGGGCTGACCGGCACGGCCCGGCCGCGTCCTCCGGCCGAGGTCAGCTCGTGCCCGGGATGGTGACGTTCTGCTCCTTGAACTTGTAGCCGGTCTTCGCGGCGTCGCGCTGCAGGCCGTCTATCGAGCTCTTGCCGGCGTCGATGTCGGCCGGCGTGGCGGTGCCGCGGTGCAGCTTGTCGGTCAGCGCGCTGAACTGGGAGTTGACGCCCTCGACGGCCCTGCACAGGCTCGGATTGGCCGTGGCGAAGCTCTTGGCGACCTTCAGCTGGTGCAGGGCGAAGGCGCCGGCGATCGCGCCTTCGCGATCGTGCGCTTGCGCTTCTCCGCTCCGGCCCGGAAACCCCCGCTGCGCAGCGGTTTGTAGATGTATCGGTGGAAGGCGCCGAGCGCGAGACCCGCGTGCAGCGCGAACCGGGTCTTGGCGAACTTCTTGGCGTTGCCGCCGGTCGGGCACGGCGAGTTGTACTCGCTCTCGGTCGCGGTCGGCGTGACGAGCGCCGCCGGGCCGGCCGCGACGGCGCCTCCGGACGCCGGGGCGGTGGTCGTGCCGCCGCCGCAGCCGACGAGCAGCGCCATCGTCAGCACGGCCGCCGCCGCGAGCGCGGTAAGGGATCGAACAGTTCGTGCAGCCATCGTTGTCCCCCTATGGACCCTGTGGGTCGTCTGGACCCTGTGGTTCCGCGGCGCACCGGCCCGCGCACCGTCTGGCGTCCCGAATCCGGGCCGTCGCGGGTGTTGTCGGCGCCCTTCGCCGCGAACGCTCACGGCTGTCGCGGGCCGTCCCGGCCTCCAACGCGAGGGCGCGTTCTGGACGACGGTTGCCGCCCAGATGGCGACTATGCGGGCTTTTGCCGGGTCGGGGCGCTTTCCATGCCGTGGCCGGACGGACATTTTGGGGCCGCCGCACGGTTCGTATGGCGAAAGCGCGGAAGGCGCGGGCGAATTCGCCGGGGAAATCCGGCCGGGCGCGGCCCGGCGCCTCGTGCGGACGTAGATCCCGAGCCAGCGGAAACCAGAGGTGGCACCATTCCGGATCTGATCCGGCACGTCATTCATCGATCCATGCCAATCGCCGGATCGCGATTCGCCTCGGATTTTCCCCGGATCATCTCGCGCGGCGGGCGGTGGGGTGGACGCCTCCCGGAGGCGATTCGGACAATGAGGTAGGAACACCCCGATTCGCCGCATGGCGGCTTGATCGGAAGGGGAAAGGGCATGCGAGGTGGGCGTTTCAGCATGATCATCGGCTCGGCGGTGCTCGGCACGATCGCGCTCTGGCCGGCCGCGACGTCTCCGGCGTCGGCATCGGGGGGCCAGGGCGGCACGGCCGTCACGCACGCGGCTCCCGGAATTCACGCGAAGCCGAAGCCGTCGCCCAAGTGCACCTATCGATGCACAAACCACCGTAAGTTCAAATGCTGTCCCAAGTGTCAGCGGGTTCCGGGGAAATGCTAGAGGATGATTCCCGCTGAGGCGGTCCTCGGGGGATCGTCGAGGCGTTCTCCGGTCATCTGATATTCGCGCAGAATCCGCTCACCGCCGTGCCGGCGTCGGCTGCCGTATCGCCGGGGGACGGGCGGCGACGAGGTGGCGGCCGGCGCCCCGGGGCTATGCTCGCCCGGGACGACACCGGGGGACGGCTCCCGGACCCCGCAGTGGACCGGTCGGGTAGTCCTCGCTTTCCGCTGCGGGTTACCCGACGGCCCAGGGGAGGGGCGCATGGCGGTGCTGATCGACCGGCCGAACTGGCCGGGACCCCGGGGCCTGCTGTGGTCCCACCTGGTGAGCGACTCCTCGCTGGAGGAACTGCACGACTTCGCCCGGCTGCTCGGCGTGCCCGAACGGGCCTTCGACCGGGACCACTACGACGTGCCGGAGACGGTCTACGACCGGGCCGTGTTCCTCGGGGCCGAGCCCGTCGGCAGCCAGGAGCTGGTGCGCCGCCTGCGCGAGTCGGGCCTGCGCCGGCCCAGGACCCGCGCCTGATCTACATCGTAAAGGCGCGCGGCCGGCGTGTGCCGGTTCACCAGCCGGCCGGGCAGCGACCCGCCGCGGCTCGCCGTGTGCTCGGACCGCTCAGAGGGTGGTTCAGAGTGCGGTCAGTTCGGCGGTGACGTTCTCACGCGCCCGCAGCTCCCACAGATCCCGGCCCACGGGAGTGCCGAACAGGCGGGGCTTGCCGAGCAACTCCCGCAGCACCGCGGCCCGTCCGGTCCTGAACGCCTCGTCCGGCACGTGCCGGTACTCCTCGCGTACGGCCCTCGTGTACGTCTCGTACGTGCCGGGCGGCGCCGCGAGGATCGAGAGATCGGCGTCGCACAGGACCGCCGCGTTCATGTCGCCGGGCTCGTAGGCGTGCCCCGCCGTGAGCCGAACGAGCCGGGCCACTTCGAGCACCCGCTCCCCGGGCAGGCCGCAGGCGGGCAGCCGGGCCTGGGCGAGCTGGGCGCTGCGCTCCTCGTCCCAGCCCGGCCGCCCCTCGTAGACGGCGTCGTGGAACCACGCGGCCAGCCGTACGGCGTCGGCGTCCCGGGCCTGGGCGGCGAGCGGCTCGATCGCGGCCAGGACCGCCCGCAGATGGGCCGTGGTGTGGTAGCGCCGGTGCGGCTCCGCCCAGCGGGCGGCCAGTTCGGCGGCGAGCGCCCGCCCGGCCGGCGAGCCGGTGAGGCAGCCGGGCCGGGGCAGGCTCCGATCGTCGGTCATGCGCCGAACCCTAAGGGGCGCTGCGCGAGGTCTCTTCAGGCCGTGCGGGCCGCGCGCTCCTGGGCGAGGCCCAGGACCGCCGAGAGGAGCGCCAGGACGACGACCGCGCAGCCGTACACGCCGGCCGTGGCCCGCAGGCCGAGCGACGGCACCGCGATCCCCGCCGCGACCGCGGGCACGCTGAAGGCGAGGTAGCTGACGACGTAGACGGAGGCGAACATCCCGGCCCGCTCGGCGGGGCCGGCCAGCGCCGCGAGCGAGCGGAACGCGCCGAGGAAGGCGCTGCCGAACCCGCAGCCCGCCACGGCCGTCCCGGCGAAGAACATCGGCGTGGACGCGGCGGCGAGCGCGGCCAGGGTCAGGCCGGCGCCGGCGGCGAGCACCAGCGACCCGCCCACCATGACCCGCCTCGCCGCCAGGTCGCGCACGACCAGCGACGCCATCGCTCCGGCGGCGGTGAGCGCGGTGACGACGAGCCCGCCGACCAGGCGGTCGGGAACGTGCAGCACGCCCGCGGTCAGCGAGCCGCCCAGCGACAGGTAGAGCCCGCCCAGGGCCCACGTGGCGACCAGGCAGGGAACGGCCGCCGCGAACGCGCCGCGGACGGGTCGTGGCACGGCCACCCGTGGGCGCAGCGAGACAAGCGCGTCCCGCCCCCGGCCGGGACGGAGCGCGACCGGCTCGGGCAGCAGCGCCATCGCGGCCGCCAGCAGGACGAAGACGGCCGTGAGCAGGACGAAGACCGAGGTCGTCGGGGTGGCCGTGTAACGCACGAACAGGCCGGCGCCGAGCGCTCCCGCGGCCAGGCCGCCGGTCGGCGCGACGCTGTTGACCAGCGCGCCCAGTTGGCGGACGCGGCGCGACGCGGGCTGCAGGTCCACCAGGCCGGCGCTGATCGCGCCCGTCGCCGCACCGGTGGCCAGGCCCTGCACCGCCCTGGCCAGCAGCAGCGAGCCGACGCCGTCCGCCGTCAGGAACGCGACCATGGCGCCCGCCTCGGCCAGCAGGGCCGCGATCAGCACGGGCCGCCGGCCGACGTGGTCGGACAGCCCGCCGACGGTGAGCAGCGCGATCAGCAGCGCGAGGGCGTAGACCGCGAACACGGCGGTCAGCGTCGCGGCCGAGAACCCCCAGCGCTGCTGGTAGAGCACGTACAGCGGGGAGGGGGTGCTCGCGGCGGCCATGAACGCCACCAGGGTCCCGGCGAGCAGCCAGAACCCGGCCCTGCGGGAGATCCGGCCGCGCGCCGCCGTCTCCGTCACCGTTCCGGCCGCCGCCGTCCCTGTCCCCGCCGTCGCTGTCGCCGCTCCGGCCGCGTCGTCCCGCGGTCCGGGTGTGCGGCCCGGCGCCCGCGGATCCGCCTCCAGGGTGTTCGCGGACGGAGCGCAGCCCCCCGAGTTCGTCATCTCGGCACTCCCATCGTTCAACGGTTCCAGAATTTTCGAACCGTCATACCGTACGACGGAGTGCCCGATAGTTCAACTATTATCGAACCATGCCTGGAACCCGGGACCTGCCGCACCCCGACGCCGCGAGCCTGGTGCTGACCGACGTGCTGTTCGCGCTCAGCGACCCCTCGCGGCTGGCGCTCGTACGGCGGCTCGCGCAGGGCCCGCTGGAGGTGGCGGCCTGCCAGCCCACCGGGGGAGAGGTGCCGAAGTCGACGCTGTCGCACCACCTGAAGACCCTCCGCGAGGCCGGTGTGATCCGCAACGTCCCGGAGGGACGGCAGCGGTACGTGAGCCTGCGCAGGCAGGACCTGGACGACCGCTTCCCCGGCCTGCTGGACGCCGTGCTCGGCGCGACGCCGGAGTAGAACCCGGGCGGATCTGTGCGATCGTGGCGACACGGGGCCGTGTGACACGCCCGGCTTTGGCGGATTCGGCCAGAGCCTCGCGGAACGCCGCCACGTAGCCTGTCCGTGTGCTGCGGCGGACGACCACGATCTCGGACATCGACGCGCCGGCGAGGCTGGCGGAGCTGCTCGACCACCACGACTACCTGGCCGACGAGGGCGTGACGACCGCGGCCTACCTCGCCCTGAAGATGGGCCGGCCGCTGTTCCTGGAAGGCGAGGCGGGCGTCGGCAAGACCGAGCTGGCCAAGACGCTGGCGGCGATCCTGGACGCGCCGCTGATCAGGCTGCAGTGCCACGAGGGGCTCGACGCGGCGCAGGCCATGTACGACTGGGACTTCCCGCGCCAGCTCCTGCATCTAAAGGCGGCCGAAGCGGCCGGAGTGGCCGACGTCGCCGCGCTGGAGGGCGAGATCTACGACCGGCGGTTCCTCATCGCCAGGCCGCTGCTGCGGGCCCTGGAGACGCAGCCCAGCGTGCTGCTCGTGGACGAGATCGACCGGGCCGACGACGAGTTCGAGGCGTTCCTGCTCGAGGTGCTGTCGGACTTCACGATCTCGGTGCCGGAGATCGGGACGATCAGCGCCGCGACCCCGCCGGTCGTCGTCCTGACCTCCAACAGGACCCGCGAGGTGCACGACGCGCTCAAACGGCGCTGCCTCTACCACTGGCTGGAGCACCCGGGGTTCGACCGGGAGGTGGCGATCCTGCGGCGGCGCCTGCCCGGATGCGCCGAGCGGCTCGCGGCCGACGTGGCGCGGACGGCGGGCCGGATGCGCGAGGCCGGACTGGTCAAGCCGCCCGGCATCGCCGAGACCCTCGACTGGACCGAGGCGCTGCTCACGCTCGGCGCGGTGGAGCTCGATCCCGCCCTGGCGGCCGCCACGCTGGGCGCGGTGCTCAAGCACCGGGAGGACCAGGAGACCGTCCGGGCCCTGGGGCTGCTCACGCGGGACGGCGGCCGTGGCTGACGGCGCCGGCGTGACCGGCCGGGGCGGGGACGGCCACCGCCAGGACCCGCTCGCTTCGTCCGGTCCCGGACCGGTCGCGGTGCTGACCGGGTTCGCCCGGACGCTCCGGGCGGCCGGGGTCGCGGCCGACCACCATCGCACCCAGAGCTTCCTCGCGGCGCTCGGCCACCTCGACGCGGCCGACGGGCGGAACGTCTACTGGGCGGGCCGTCTCACCCTGTGCTCCGGGCCCGACGACCTGCCCCGCTACGACCGCTGCTTCGCGGCCTACTTCTCCGCCGCCTTCCCCGCGCCGCGCCGCGTCCGGGCGACGACCGTGTCCGTGACCCGCCCCGGTGGCGGCGCCGTACGGCGGCGGGGAGCGGGAACCGGCGGGCGAGCCCGGAGCGCCCCCGGCCACGGTGAGCGAGATCGAGGTGCTGCGGCACCGGGACGTGGCGCGGATGAGCGAGGCCGAGCGGCGGGAGGTGCACCGCCTGCTCGCGCTGCTGCGCGGCGCGCGGCAGCCGCGCAGGTCGCGGCGCTACCGGCCGTCGCCCCACGGCGGCGCGACGGACGCGCGGCGCACGGTCAGGGAGATCCTGCGGCACGGCGGGGAACCGGCCCGGCTGCGCCGCCGCGTGCGCAGGGACCGGCCGCGCCGGGTCGTCATGCTCGTGGACGTCAGCGGCTCGATGGCCGCCTACGCCGACACGCTGCTGCGCCTCGCCCACGCGCTGGTGCGCGCGGAGCCGGGGGCGACCGAGGTGTTCAGCATGGGAACCCGGCTCACCAGGATCACCGCCGCGCTCCGCCACCGCGACCCCGGCCTCGCCATGGACGAGTGCTCGGCGGCCATCCCCGACTGGAGCGGCGGCACCCGGCTGGGGGAGGAGGTGCGGGCGCTGCTGCGCCTGCCCGACCCCCGGGGCGCGATCGTCGTGATCGCCTCCGACGGATGGGAGCGGGGCCGGGCCGACCTGCTGGGCGCGCAGATGGCCCGGCTGTCCCGGCTCGCCCGCCGCGTGGTGTGGGTCAACCCGCACAAGGGCGACCCGGCGTACCGGCCGCTGACGGCGGGCATCCGCGCGGCGCTGCCGTACGTCACGGATTTCGTCGCCGGGCACAGCCTGGCCGCGTACGAGGAACTGGCCGCGCTGCTGGCCGGCGACCGGCCCGTGCGGCCCGTGCGGCCCGTCCGGGGCTGTCGGGAGGGGAGGGCCGGTGCGTGGACGTGCTGGACCAGGTGCTGCGGTGGTGGGAGCAGGGGCGGCGGTTCGGGCTCGCCACCGTCGTGGGCACCTTCCGCAGCGCGCCGCGCCCGCCCGGCGCGGCCATGGCCGTCCTCGACGGCGAGGCGGCCGGCAGCGTGTCGGGCGGCTGCGTCGAGGGCGCGGTCTACGAGCTGGCCGCGCAGGTCGTCGCCACCGGGACGCCGGTGCTCGAACGGTACGGCGTGAGCGACGACGACGCCTTCGCGGTCGGCCTGACCTGCGGCGGGATCATCGACGTGTTCGTCGAGCCGGTTTCCAAACAGGACTATCCGCAGCTGGGGGAGGTCGCCGCGGACGTCGCCGCGCGGCGTCCTGTCGCCGTGGCCACGATCGTCGCGGGCCCCGGCCGCGTGGGGGCGCGCCGCGTGGTCTGGCCGGACCGGGCGGCGGGCTCGCTCGGCTCTGCCCGGCTCGACGACGCGGTGGACGACGACGTGCGCGGCATGCTCGCGCAGGGCCTGACCGGCGTGCGGCGCTACGGCCCGGAGGGCGAGCGGCGGCTGGACGACCTGCGGGTGTTCGTGCAGTCGTTCGCGCCGCCGCCGCGCATGCTGGTCTTCGGTGCGATCGACTTCGCCGCGGCCGTCGCGCGGATCGGCCGCTTCCTCGGCTACCACGTGGTGGTGTGCGACGCGCGGCCGGTCTTCGCCACGGCCAAGCGGTTCCCCGAGGCCGACGAGGTCGTGGTGGCCTGGCCGCACGACTACCTGGCCGCCGCCGAGGTCGACGAGCGCACCGCGATCTGCGTGCTCACCCACGACCCGAAGTTCGACGTGCCGCTGCTGGAGGTGGCCCTGCGCACCCCCGCGGCGTACGTCGGGGCCATGGGGTCGCGGCGCACGCACGCTGACCGGCTGGCGCGGCTGCGCGAGGCGGGCCTGACCGAGGACGAACTCGCCCGGCTGAGGTCGCCTATCGGGCTCGACCTCGGGGCGCGCACGCCGGAGGAGACGGCCGTGTCGATCGCGGCCGAGCTGATCCAGCTGCGCTGGGGCGGCAGCGGCAGGCCGCTCACCGAGACGTCGGGACGCATCCACGGCGAGTCGCGGTGAGCGGCGCGGCGGTCGCCGGGCTGCTGCTGGCCGCCGGAGGCGGCAGCCGGTTCGGCGGGCCGAAGGCGCTGGTGGAGTTCGAGGGGGAGCGGCTGGCCGACCGCGGGGTGCGGCTGCTCGCCGAGGGCGGGTGCCGGCCGGTGCTGATCGTCCTCGGGGCCGCCGACGTGCCGGTCGCCGGAGCGGTCGTCGTGCGCAATCCCGGCTGGGCGGCCGGCATGGGGTCGTCGCTGCGGGCCGGGCTGCGCGCGCTCCCGCCGGCCGTCCCCGCGGTGGTGATCGCGCTGGCCGACCAGCCGCTGGTGCGGCCCGAGGTGGTGCGCCGGCTGATCGCGGCGTTCGAGTCCGGCGCCCGCGTCGCCGTCGCGGCGTACGGCGGGGCGCCGCGCAACCCGGTGCTCATCGCGCGCGAGCACCTGGCGGAGGTGGCCGCGCTCGCCGAGGGCGACGTGGGCGCGCGGCCCTTCCTGCGCGCGCACCCCGACCTGGTCACGGCCGTGCCCTGCGACGACGCGGGCGACCCCGTGGACGTCGACACCCCCGATGACCTACAGCGACTCCGTAAGGAGTGATTCGCCCGATTCGCTGCCCTTGGTGGGCTCCGTCACAATGATCGCGAAGGAGAGTCCGGCCGAGCGGGAGCGCGTCATGTCGGAGCAGGCACCCGGCGAGTGAGGCCAGGCCCGGTGCGCAGATCGCCCGGTTCTTCGACGGCTTCGAGCTGGTCGAGCCGGGGCTGGTCCCGTTGAACGAGTGGCGGCCCGGAGACGACCCGCTGCCGCCGCGCGGCGGCTTCCTGCCGGTGCTCGGAGGCGTCGGCCGCCGACCCTGACGGTGGTCACGGCCGGTCCGCATCACTAGCCTTGGGATCCGACTACGGAACATCATTCGGTTACCGATGGGTTCACGCGCGGAAGGACGAAGCGGATGCGGATCGGAATGGCCCTCAACTACTCGGGGGGCTTCAAGGAGACCGTCGCCGAGCTGGCCGACTACGAGAAGGCCGGGCTCGACATCGTGTTCGTGGCCGAGGCGTACAGCTTCGACGCCGTCAGCCAGCTCGGTTACATCGCGGCGAGGACCGAGCGGCTGCAGATCGCCTCGGGCATCCTGCCGATCTACTCCCGTACGCCGGCCCTGCTGGCCATGACGGCCGCCGGCCTCGACTACGTCTCCGACGGGCGGTTCACGCTCGGCATCGGCACGTCGGGCCCGCAGGTCATCGAGGGGTTCCACGGCGTGCCGTACACCGCGCCGCTGGGCCGCACCCGCGAGGTCATCGAGATCTGCCGCAAGGTGTGGCGGCGCGAGCGGCTGCAGTACGCGGGCAAGCACTACACGCTGCCGCTGGAGGGCGGCACCGGCCTCGGCAAGCCGCTCAAGCTGATCAACCACCCGGTGCGCGAGCGCGTCCCGATCGTGATCGCGGCCATCGGGCCGAAGAACGTGCAGCTGGCCGCGGAGCTGGCGGAGGGCTGGGAGCCCATCTTCTTCGTGCCGGAGAAGGCCGGCGACGTGTGGGGCGCGTCGCTCGCCGCCGGGCGGGAGCGCAGGGACCCCACCCTCGGCGAGCTGGACGTGATCGCCCAGGCCATGCTGGCGATCGGCGACGACGTCGGCGAGATGCTGGAGCTGGGCCGTTCCATGGCCGCCCTCTACATCGGCGGCATGGGCGCCAAGGGCAGGAACTTCTACAACGACCTGGCCCGCCGCTACGGCTACGAGAAGGAGGCCGAGCAGATCCAGGACCTCTACCTGGAGGGCAAGAAGAAGGAGGCCGAGGCGCTGGTGCCCAGGGAACTGCTGGAGCGCATGTCCTTGGTCGGCCCCGAGGGGCACATCAGGGAGCGGCTGGCCGCGCTGCGCGAGGCCGGGGTCACCACGCTCAACGTCGCCCCCATGGCCCGCACCCACGAGGAGCGGGTCCGGCTGATCGAGAAGATCCGCGACCTGGCCTCCTGACCGCCGCCGTCCGAGGCCCCGCGTCCCCCGCCGGGCGGTGGGACGCGCGGGGAGGCGGCGGTAGAGTCCGTCCGTGACCGATGCCGCAGGGACTCACGCCGCAGAAACTCACGCCGCAGGGACCACCGGCGCCGGGGCCGCGGCGATCCATGCCGCGCGCCGCGCGCGGCTGGCCGGGGCGCTGCGCGAGCACGAGGCCGCGGCGGCCCTCGTCACCTGGCCGGTCAACGTCCGCTACCTGACCGGTCTCGGCAGCTCCAACGCCGCCGTGCTCGTCACCGCGACGGGCGAGGCCGCGCTCGCCACCGACTCGCGCTACCTGGAGACGGCCCAGGCGGTGTGCTCGGGGCGTCGAGGTGATCGAGGACCGCGACGTCGCGGGGGGCCCTGCTCAAGCGGGGCCCGGGCGCGGCGCGGATCGCGGTGGAGGCCGACCACATGCCGGTGGGGCTGTTCCAGCGGCTGTCGGCCGAGCACGCGGGCCTCCGCCCGGTCGGCGGCCTCGTGGAGGCCGTCAGGGCCGTGAAGGACGAGGGGGAGATCGCGGCGCTGCGCCGTGCCTGCGCGATCACCGACGAGGCGTTCTCCCTGGTCGTGGAGCGCATCACCCCCGGCGTCACCGAACGGGAGATCGCCCGGTGGCTGGAGGCCGCCATGGTCGAGCTCGGGGCCGACAAGCCGGCCTTCGACTCCATCGTGGCGAGCGGCCCCAACGGCTCGATCCCGCACCACTCGCCCTCGGACCGGCCGGTCGAGCGGGGCGACCTGGTGACCATGGACTTCGGCGCCCGCTACGACGGCTACCACGCCGACATGACCCGCACGGTCGCGGTGGGCCCGCTCGCCGCGTGGCAGCGCGACCTCTACGACCTCGTACGGCAGGCCCAGCGCGCGGGCCGCCACGCCGTACGGCCGGGGGCGACGGCGCACGAGGTGGACGCCGCGGCGCGTGACGTGATCGCGGAGGCGGGTCACGCCGAGCGGTTCGGCCACGGGCTGGGCCACGGAGTCGGCCTGGAGATCCACGAGCTGCCGTTCCTGGGCCCTGGCAGGACCGGTAGACTAGAGGATCGAGTTCCGATCACCGTCGAGCCGGGGGTCTATCTCCCGGGCAGGGGCGGTGTGCGCATCGAGGACACGCTTGTGACGCGTGGTGACGGGCCGGAGCTTCTCACACTGACGACCAAGGAGCTGCTCGTCCTGTAGGGCAGCCGCACGCGGGAGACGCTACGTGGCGACGACGAACGACCTGAAGAACGGACTCGTGCTCAAGCTCGACGGTGGGGAGCTGTGGACCGTTGTCGAGTTCCAGCACGTCAAGCCGGGTAAGGGCGGCGCGTTCGTCCGCACCAAGCTCAAGAACATCCTGTCCGGGAAGGTCGTCGACAAGACCTTCAACGCCGGCGTGAAGGTCGACGTGGCGAACGTCGACAAGCGCGACATGCAGTACTCCTACCTCGACGGTGACGACTTCGTGTTCATGGACACCGAGACCTACGACATGGTCAACGTCCCGCGCGACGTGGTGGGCACCGCCGCCAACTACATGCTGGAGAACACGACCGCGACCGTCGCCTTCAACGAGGGCAACCCGCTGTACGTCGACCTCCCGGCGGCCGTGGAGCTGACGATCTCGCACACCGACCCGGGCCTGCAGGGCGACCGCTCCACCGGCGGCACCAAGCCCGCCACCCTGGAGACCGGCGCCGAGATCAAGGTCCCGCTCTTCATCACGACCGGCGAGAAGGTCAAGGTCGACACTCGCACCGGCGAGTACCTCGGTCGGGCCTGACGTGTCGGCTCGGGGGAAGGCCCGCCGCCGCGCGCTGGACGTTCTCTTCGAGGCCGAGGCCCGGCAGGTGAGCCCGCTCAACGTGCTCGCCGAGCGGGTGGAGCGGGCGGACCCGCCGGTCAACGAGTACACCTCCTTCCTCGTCGAGGGCGTGGTCCGGCACCTGGACCGCATCGACGAGCTGATCTCGACGTACGCCGAGGGCTGGACCCTGGAGCGCATGCCGGCCGTGGACCGCAACGTCCTGCGCGGCGGGACCTACGAGATGCTGTGGTCGGAGGAGGTTCCGGAGGGCGTGGTCATCAGCGAGTGGGTGCACCTGGCCGCGGAGCTGTCCACCGACGAGTCGCCGCAGTTCGTCAACGGACTGCTGGCCCGTTTCAAGCAGCTCAAGCCCTCGCTTTCGCTCTGACCCCACGGCCCCTCGGTCCGACGGCCCCGGGAGCTCCGACAGCTCCTGCGGCTCCGGCGGCTCTCCGAGAGGCCGACAGCTCCGAATGGCCGACAGCTCCGAGAGGCCCGACAGGGAGGCCGTAAGTGCGTGACGCCACACGCCGCGCCGTCGTCTGGGAGGCGCTGCGCGCGCTCCTCGCCGAGCGGACGGCCGCCACAGGGCGCGACACGCTCGACATCGTGGACGCCGGAGGCGGCACGGGCGGTTTCGCCGTGCCGCTGGCCACGCTCGGGCACGCCGTGACCGTGGTCGACCCGACCCCCGACTCGCTGGCCGCGCTCGAGCGGCGCGCCGCCGAGACGGGCGTCGGCGTGAAGGGCCTGCAGGGCGACGCCGCCGACCTCGGCGACCTGCTGGAGCCCGGCAGCGCCGACCTGGTGCTGTGCCACAGCGTGCTGGAGTACGTCGAGGACCCGGCGGGCGCGCTGGGCGCGGTCGGCGGCATCCTGCGGCCGGGCGGCGTGGTGAGCGTGCTGGCCGCCAACTCGGTCGCCGCGGCCGTCCACCGCTCGCTGGCCGGCCACTTCGACGAGGCGCGCCGGGTGCTTTCCGACCCGGCGGGCCGCTGGGGCGACCGCGACCCCACGCCGCGCCGCTTCTCCCGGGAGACGCTGGGCGCGCTGCTGGCCGGTGCCGGGTTCACCGTCGGCGAGGCGCACGGCGTGCGGATCTTCGCCGACCTCGTCCCCGGCATGCTGGCCGAGAGCGACCCCGAGGGACTCGTCGCGCTGGAGCGGGCGGCGGCGACCCATCCCGTGCTCCGCGACGTCGCCACCCAGATCCACGTCATCGGCTACCGCCAGTAGAAACAATGTTCGGATAGCGCGGCGGTCGGGTAGGGTGACCTCATGTCCCGGAACCAGCTGCTGCCTCGGGATCCGTCGCCACCGCCGGACGGCCCGGTCGACGACAGCGGCTGTCCCATCCTGCACGTGGACATGGACGCCTTCTACGCCAGCGTCGAGCTGCTCGACCGCCCGGAGCTGCGGGGCACCCCGGTCATCGTCGGCGCCACCGGCGCGCGCGGCGTCGTGCTCAGCGCCACCTACGAGGCCCGCAGGTTCGGGGTCCACTCGGCGATGCCGATGACACGGGCCCGGCGCATCTGCCCGCAGGCCACGGTCATCCCGCCGCGCCACGGCAAGTACGCCGAGGTGTCCCGAGGCGTCATGGAGATCTTCCAGGCGATCACCCCCGAAGTGGAGCCGATCGCCTCCGACGAGGCGTTCCTCGACGTCGGCGGCGCCCGCCGCAGGCTCGGCAGCCCCGCGGCCATCGCCCGGATGATCCGCGCCCAGGTCTCCGAGCGTTTCGGCATCACCTGCTCGGTGGGGGTGGCGAGCACGAAGTTCGTGGCCAAGCTCGCCTCGCGCCAGTGCAAGCCGGACGGCCTGCTCGTGGTCCCGGCCGACCGGGTTGTGGAGTTCCTGCACCCGCTGCCCGTCGCCGCCCTGTGGGGGGTGGGAGAGCGCACCGAGCAGGCCCTCGTACGGCTCGGCATCCGCACCGTGGGGGATCTGGCCCAGGTGCCGGTGGCGACGCTCCAGCGCGAGTTCGGCGCCGTCGGCGCGCACCTGGCGGCCCTGGCCTGGGGGCGCGACGAGCGCCGGGTGGTGCCGCACGCTCCCGACAAGAGCATCGGCAACGAGGAGACGTTCCCGCACGACGTCGACGACCCGGAGACGATCAGGCGTGAGCTGCTGCGACTGTCGGAGCGGGTCGCCGCGCGCCTGCGGGCCGGCGGGCACGTCGGCCGCACGGTCAGCGTCAAACTCCGCCGATCCGACTTCACGACCATCACCCGGTCGCGTACGCTGCGCGAGGCGACCGACGTCGCGAAGGAGATTTTCGACACATCATGCGAGCTCTACGAGGCCGCCGGGCTGGAGCGGGTGCGGTTGCGGCTCGTCGGCGTGCGGGTGGAGAACCTGTTCCCGGCCGCCGCGGCGACGCGTCAGCTGGGCCTGGGGGAGCGGGAGACGGGCTGGCGGGAGGCCGAACAGGCCATGGACCGGGCGGCCCGCCGTTTCGGTCCGGACGCGGTGAAGCCGGCATCGCTTGTTCGGCGTCCGTTTGGTCCAATAGGTCCATGACGTCACCTCCGGTTTGGACCGCGTTGGACGTTTTCTTTCGCCTACGTCTGAGGCCTCGTATTCTGGGGATAACCGACCGCGAGGTTCGGACACCCCGTGTCGTCCGTTGCCGTCTTCCCCTGAATGGGGCCGTCCTTGGGAGGCGCCGTGCCGCTGTCTGAGCACGAGCAGCGCTTGCTCGACCAGATCGAGCAGGCCCTCTATGCCGAGGACCCGAAGTGGGCGAACACCGTACGGATCAGCGATCCGCGCAGCCACTACAAGCGCCGCCTGGTGAAGGCCTCCATAGGCTTCGCACTCGGCGTGGTCCTGCTGATGGTCGGCGTCGTCGCGGCCCAGATCTGGCTCGGTGCCGCTGGCTTCGTGGTCATGCTGGCCACCTGCCTGTGGGGTCTGTCGAGCTGGAAGCGCATGAACGGGTTCGGTGACTCCCCGCCGTCCCGCAACCGCGGCCGCCGCCCCCAGCGCCAGAGCTTCATGGAGCGCATGGAAGAGCGCTGGCGCCGCCGCCACGACGAGCACTGATCCCCTCCGAGTCACCGCTCCCCATCCGAGGCAACGCCGGTGGGCCCGCTCAGCGGGCCCACCGAGTCGTCTGCGGCGACGGGCCGCGAATCAGCGGCGGATCAGCGACGGGCGCCGGTCAGGGTCTGCTCCCTCGCGGCATCGCCGGCTCCGGCCCCTGTGGCGCCGGGACGCTCCGGAGTCGTGGCCGTCCCCTGAGTCCCGCCGGGCCGTGCCCGCCAAAGCCGGGGCCGCAGTCCCTCCAGCCGGTCGAACACGTCGAGCGCGCCCTCACCGGCCGCCCGCACCCGCAGCAGGACGGACATCGGGGCGAGCACGGCCCCCAGGCGCCGCCACCGTGAGGCCCTCGGCGCCAGATCGCGCCTGATCCCGCGCAGGTCCGCGGGAACGGGCCCCGACGCCGAAGGCGTGGGAGCGTACCTGAGCCGCTCCTCCGAGGTGACGACGCGGGTGAGCGACTCGGCGGCCTGCGGGCCGAGCGCGTACCGCTCGGCGATCCGGCGGCCGAGCGCGCGCGGCGTCTCGCTCGGCTCCCCGGCCATTCCCAGGTCGTGAGCACGTCGCGCAGCTCGGCCCAGGCCGCGTGGCCTCCCGACGCCGACCGCGTCATCCGGCGAAGGCGCCGGCGGCGCACCATGAGCCGCGCGGCGGCGGGCAGCAACAGCAGCGCGAGCGCCGCGGCGGCGCCGATCCCGATCTTGACGGCGACGGGCGTGCCCGGGTCGGCCGCGATGGCCGTGCCGTCGAGGTCGCGGTCGAGCTGGCGCGGGTTGGGCCGGGCCGGCCCGGCGCTCTGGCCGCTGTCGTCCTCCTCGTTCGACGACGGCCCGTCGGACGGGCCCGTCGTGGGATCGGCCGTCGGTGTGATGGGCAGCGAGTACAGCGGCACCTGGGCCGTGCCCTGCCCGCCGGCCCCGGCGGGGGTGGGCTCGAACCGCAGCCAGCCGATTCCGTCGAAGAACAGCTCCGGCCACGCGTGGGCGTCGTGGGTGCGCACCGTCCACACGTCACCGATCTTGGTGCCGCCCGTGTAGCCGATCGACACCCGCGCCGGGATGTTGAGCAGCCGCGCCATCACGGCCATCGCGCCCGCGAACTGCTCGCAGTAGCCGGTGCGGTCACGCAGCAGGAAGCGGGACAGCGCCTGCGCGCCCGATCCGGACGCGCGCACGTCGTAGGTGAACCGGCCTGCCCGGGTGAACCACTCCTGAAGCGCGACCGCGGCCTCGTACGGCGTGGCGGCGTCGGCGGTCACCCGGCGCGCGAGGGCGGCCACCCGGGGGTCGAGCCCGTCGGGCAGCTGCAGGTAGCGCTCGCTCTCCGGGAGGGTCACCGCCGTGCGCAGCTCGGTCGTGGTGGGCTCGGGCTCCTCGGTCACCACCCGGTATTCGAGCCCGGCCGCCTCGTCGTGCGCGGAGAAGACCATGAGCGAGGCCCGGTCGGCACGCCAGTCGCCGTCCGCGTCCACCTGCCGTGCCGGGTAGGGCAGCGGCAGGAAGTTGAGCTTGTCGATGTCCTCGCTCATCGTGACCCGCATCTCGGCCCGCTTCACCGACACCTCGGGGCGGAGCCCCGGAGTGGGCGGCAGCGGCCCCTCCGACACCCGGTCCTCCTGGAGCCCCCGCAGCGGGGACAGCGTCCACTTCGTCCCGTCGAAGATGTCGAGCGAGTAGATCCGCAGGTAGCGCGGCACGTCGTCGCTGCTGGTGTAGGTGAGCACGGTCGCGTTGCTCTGCTGCCTGAGCTGGCCGCCGAGTTTGGCGATGGCGTCGGGGATGCCGATGTTGCCGCCGCCCCCGCCGAGGCCGTTGCCCACGCCGAAGCCGAACAGCGGATCGGGGGAGAGCGCCGGCAGGAACGCGGGCACCAGGACCGCCAGCGCGATCGCCGTCACGCCGATGCGCTTGCCGGACAGGGCGAGCCGCTCGGTGTCGGGGGCGGCGCCGCGCCCGGAGCCGGAGGAGCGGCGCACCACCACGGCCCGGCCCCAGCGGCTCAGCCGCTCCCGCCCGTCGGTGACGAGCAGGCCGATGTAGCCGAACGCCGCGATGACGAACGCGATCCACCCGATCGGCTCCGTGATCACCGCCGCGGGCACGGTGAACAGGGCGAGCAGCGGCAGCCCGGCCAGTGCCGCCCGGCGCAGCCGCACCGCGAAGACGTCCACGAGCAGGGCGATCAGCGCCACGCCCGCCGTGGCGAGCAGCGTGATGCCGGGGTTGTCCGGCACCGGGGCGGCGTACCGCTGGATGTCGTCGAACCCGGCGCCGACCAGCTCGGCGAGCCGGACGAGCGAGTCCTTGGTCGGGACGATGCGCAGCCACGCCTCGTCCGGCGTGAAGACGAGCGTCAGGTAGAGCAGGACCGTCACGGGCGTCACGGCGGGCGCCACCCACGGACGGGCGCCCATGCGGGAGGCCACCGCCCCGGCCACGGTGGTGACGAGGATCGCGCCCATGCAGGACCAGAACCAGGTGCCGCCCTCGAAGAGCGGGTAGAGCGTGATCGTGACGGCCGCCGTGGCCAGCCCCGCCGCTACCGGCAGTTTCATCGCTTCCTACCTTCCGTCACGCCGGAGCGGCCGGCTCAGGCCGCGCTCCTGTTGTTTCCGGCCTCCGGCCACACGCCGGCGAGCGAGGCGCCGGCGGGCAGGTCGAGCACCCGCCACCCGCCGCCGGTCAGCACCGACCGCGCGGCCCGCGCGTTCTCCGCGGCGACGGCGTCCCAGGAGGCGCCGTCCCAGGAGGCGAGGTCGAGCAGGACCGCGACGGCGGTCACGCCCGAGTGCCTGAGCTGGGCGAGGGCCCGGGCCTCCTCCGGGTCGAGCGCCCCGAGGACCGCGATGATCAGCCCCTCCCCGCCGCCCTGGCGCAGCGCGCCGACGCCGTGCTCCAGCGAGCGCGCCGTGCTCTGCCGGATGACGGCGAGCGTGTCGAGCAGCGACCACGACTGGCCGGTGTCCACCACGTGCCGCGCGCCCTGGTCGGTGACCAGGCGCAGCGCGAGCCCCTCCGCGGACAGGTGCACGCCGATGGACGCGGCGGCGGAGACCGCGACCTCGAACGACGAGCGCGGCCCCTCGCCCCGGTGCGCGTGCCTGCGGGTGTCGAGCAGCAGCGCGCCCCGGCTCTGCCGCTCCTGCTCCTCGCGCCTGACCATCAGCTCGCCGCGCCGCGCGGTCGAGCGCCAGTGGACCCGGCGCAGGTCGTCGCCCTGGCGGTACTCGCGGGGCGCCACGTCATCGTCGCCCGCCGCCGCGACCGACCGCGTACGGCTGTCGCCGCCGCCGCTGTACTCGCCCGACAGGCGCACCGGCGGCAGCGGCACCACCTCGGGAGTGACCACGAGCGTGTCGGTGATGGTGAACGAGCGGGTCAGCTCGACCAGCCCGAACGGATCGGCGATCCGCACCGAGAGCGGCCCGATCGGGAAACGCCCGCGCAGGTCCGAGCTCACCTTGTAGTCGATCTCCCGGACGCCGCGCGACTCCATCCGGTCGAGGACGAACCTCGGCCGCGTGCCCAGCGCGTACTGCAGGGTGTCCTCCACCAGCAGCAGCCCGGTGGGCAGCCGGGTGACGTTCTCCAGCCGCAGGGTGACCGTGCTGTCCTCGCCGGCCTGCACCCGCGCCGGGCTCAGCCGCCTGGCGCAGGCCAGCCGGTAACGCGTGCGCGCCACGACCAGCGACGCGAGCAACGGCATCGCGGTGATCAGCACGGCGACGCGCAGCAGGTCCTGCTCCCCGAGGACGAGGGCGCACAGCAGGGCCGCCACGCCGGAGGCGAGGAACGAGCGTCCCCGCGGGGTCAGAGCCTTCAGCCCGCTCATGGGCCCTCCGTCACTTGCTAACAGTCACATCGCCGGGCGTGCGCCCGGCTCGCTCGCGTCCGCTACTTGGCGTCGGGGACGGGGACGCGCCGCACCAGCTCGCCGACGAGCTGTTCGGGGAGGCGGCGCTGCCCCTGCGCCTCCAGGCTCGGCAGCAGCCGGTGCGCCAGCACGGGGACGGCCAGGTCCTGCAGGTCGTCCGGGATCACGTAGTCGCGGCCGGACAGCGCGGCGTGGGCCCGCGCGCTGCGCACCAGATGCAGCGTCGCCCGGGGGGAGGCGCCCAGCCGCAGGTCGGGGGAGTGCCTGGTGGCCGCCACCATGTCGACGGCGTAGCGCTTGACCGGCTGGGAGACGTAGACCGCGCGGACGGCCTGGATCAGCGCGACGACCTCGGCCGTGGTCGCGACCGGCTCCATCTTGTCCAGCGGCTGTGAGGCGCCGTGCACGTCGAGCATCTCCAGCTCGGCGGCCTGCTCCGGATACCCCATCGCGATCTTGGCGGTGAAGCGGTCGCGCTGCGCCTCGGGGAGGGGATAGGTGCCCTCCATCTCGATCGGGTTCTGCGTCGCGATGACCATGAACGGCGACTCCAGCGCGTAGGTCACGCCGTCGACCGTGACCTGGTGCTCCTCCATGCACTCCAGGAGGGCGGACTGCGTCTTGGGGGAGGCGCGGTTGATCTCGTCGCCGACGACGATGTTGGCGAAGACCGGTCCCGGCTTGAACTCGAACTCCCGCGTCTGCTGGTTGTACGCGCTGACGCCGGTGATGTCGCTGGGCAGCAGGTCGGGGGTGAACTGGACGCGCTTGACGGGGCAGTCGATCGAGCGCGCCAGGGCCTTGGCGAGCATCGTCTTGCCCACGCCGGGCACGTCCTCGATCAGCAGGTGGCCCTCCGCCAGGAGCACGGTGAGAGTAAGGCGGACGACGTCGCTCTTGCCCTCGATCACCGATTCGATCGAGTTGCGGATCCGGTGGGCGGTGTCGATCAGATCCTCGAGCCGGGCTGAAGCATCGGTGACGTCGGGAGTTACTGCCACCAGGCCTCCATGAGGGTGCGTCCCCGAGAATGGGGCATTAAACGTTCCTTTTCCATTCTGTGTACCGACCCTATGTCCCCTGTGGTTCCAGGGCGACTTTGTCCAGAAATCCGGGGTGAACTGCCCACAGTGTTGTGGCGTCTCTTCACGGTCGCGTGGCGCGTTCGTCCGAATCCCGTGACACGTGAAGCCGCGGCGCCCCCGGCGCGCTCCACTTCCCTCCACCGGGCTCCCGGGAACCCCGTACGGGCCGGGGTTTCCGCGCGCCGACACGCCCGTGCGCGGGCCGGGGGGCGGCGCGGCGCCCCACTCCGACCCACCCCATTTCACCTGCGGAAACGCCGCCGATTTTGAATGCCGACACGTTCAGAATCAGTTGACGGTGGGGAGAAGTGGAGTATGGTGGTGCGCAGTGGAGGGCAGGGGCTATAGCGCTGAGCGCTCCACAAGGCACAGGAGGTGGGTCCGGTGTTCCTCGGCACCCACCACCCGCGCCTCGACGACAAAGGACGGCTGTTCCTGCCGGCGAAGTATCGCGAGGAGCTGGCGGAGGGTCTGGTGATCACCAAAGGCCAGGAGCGCTGCCTCTACGTCTTCCCCGTAGAGGAGTTCCAGCGCATCACCGAGGCCCTGCGTACCGCTCCGGTGACGGCGAAGGCGGTCCGCGACTACAGCCGTGTCTTCTTCGCCAGTGCGTCCGACGAGGTGCCGGACAAGCAGGGACGCATCACGATTCCCCAGACGCTGCGGCGTTACGCCGGGCTGGAACGTGACTGCGTCGTGATCGGCGCCAACACGCGACTGGAGATCTGGGACGCCCAGGCATGGGACACCTACCTGGAGGCCCAGGAGCAGGCATTCTCCGACCTGTCGGAGGAGGTGCTGCCCGGGATTCTGTAGATCGGTCCTTTTCCTTTTTGATCAATTGACCCGTCGGTGACGTTCGGCGAGGTCTCCACCCGCTCCCATGTGGCAGCTGATGCACCTTCCCCGGTGTCAGACGCCACGGCCGGCGACGCGGATGGGGACCTGGCCGGACGGGTCGGTTCTCCGATTCTCCGGGAACCGGCATGGGTGGGGGTCCGTTGGGTAGTCACCGGCGGCACAGCCGCGAATCCGCGAGTACTGCGGCGTAAATGGGGGTTGGAAGCGTTGTCGTACGAGCCCGGTCAGCCGGGTGGTCACGTTCCGGTCATGCTCGATCGCGTGCTGGAGTTGCTCGCTCCGGCACTGTCCGGACCGGAGCCGGTGGCCGTGGACGCCAACCTCGGTCTCGGCGGGCACGCCGAGGCGCTTCTCGCCGCCCACCCCTCCCTCCACCTCGTCGGCATCGACCGCGACCCCACCGCCATCGAGCGCTCCACCGCCCGGCTCGCGCCGTACGCGGACCGGATCACTCTGGTGCGCGCCGTCTCCGACGAACTGGCCGACGTGCTCCGTGACGCCGGACGGCCCCGCGTGAACGCCGCGCTGTTCGACCTCGGCGTGTCCTCCCCTCAGCTCGACGAGGCCGAGCGCGGTTTCGCCTATTCCTACGACGCCCCCCTCGACATGCGGATGGACCGCGAGCAGGAGCTCACCGCCGAGCGCGTGGTGAACACCTACTCCGCCGCGGACCTCACCCGCATCCTGCGCGACTACGGCGAGGAGCGCTTCGCGGCACGCGTCGCGAACCTCATCGTCAAGGAGCGCGCCAAGGACCCCATCACCAGCACGAAACGGCTTGCCGACCTGGTCCGCGCGGCGATACCCGCCGCCACGAGACGGACCGGGGGCAACCCGGCGAAGAGGACGTTCCAGGCGCTGCGTATCGAGGTGAACGGAGAGCTGTCGGCGCTCGAGCGCGCGCTCCCGGCCGCGCTCGACGCGCTGGCGCTGGGCGGGCGCGTGGTCGTGCTCGCCTACCACTCCCTGGAGGACCGGCTCACCAAGCAGGTCCTCGCGGCGCGAACCAGGGACACCAGCCCTCCCGGGCTGCCGGTCCCCCTGGAGGCTCACCAGCCCCGGTTCCGCCTTCTGACGAGGGGAGCGGAGCTCCCGGACGACGAGGAGGTGGCCCGCAACCCGCGGGCGGCCTCGGCCCGCTTGCGGGCGGCAGAGAGGATCCGCGAGGGATGAGGACAGAGCAGGAGACCAGGAGGGCGGCCGGGCGCACGGCCGCGCCGCCCCGCGTGCCCGGCCGGACCGCCGCGACGGCGGGCGA
>NZ_MWJN01000071.1:0-46268 GCF_002027145.1 Microbispora sp. GKU 823
GCCGGAGTCGACGGCGACCATGCGCGCCCTGCTCCCAAGGGCCTCGCGCATGCGCAGGGCGCCGCTGTACGGCGTCGGCGCCGGTCGTGCAGGTCCCGACATCCGGGCGGCCTCGGTCAGCGGCCGCTGCACCCGCAGGCCCGCCCGATCCGCGTCAACCCACTCGCGCAGCCGGGGCCAGGCGCGCAGCAGGGCGGACGCGGCGAGAGCGACCGTCTCGCCCTCCCGTACGACGAGGTCGGCGCGCGCGAAGCCCGACAGCACCCGGCCGGCCGTCTCCCGGTCGACCACGCCGTCGAGGAGCTCGTCCTCGGGCACCGGCCGGGGAAGGTCGTCGCCTCCCTCCCCCGGCGCGACCATGCGCAGCAGGATCCGCGGCACCAGCGCCTGGTCGGCCGGAACGAGCGCGCCGTACGCCTCTTCGGCCACGGCCGCGAGGGAGGGCGGCGCGACGGCCCTGGACGGCCCGAGACCCTCGGCCGTACGGGTGCCCTCCGCGAGCAGCGCCGCGCCTCCCGGCGACGGGTGCCCGAGCAGCGTCGCGAGGAGGGTGTCCGCGTCCGGCCTGGCCTCCGGGTTCTTGTCGAGCGCGCGGGCCACCAGGCCGCGCAGCGGCTCCCCGAGAGCCGCCAGGTCCGGCTCGGCCGCCAGGATGCGGTGCAGCAGGGCCGCCACCCCGGTCAGCGCCTGCCCCGCCGCGTCCGGATCGCCGCCGCGTACGGGCAGGCGCGCGGCCCCCTCGGCGAACGGCTCCCGGCCGGTGGCGGCGAACAGCGTCACGGCTCCCCAGGCCCAGACGTCGACGGCAGGGCCCGTCCGTACCCCGAGCACGCTCTCCGGAGCCATGAACGCCGGTGTGCCGGCGACGTGCCCGGTCGTCGTCAGCGACATGTCGGCGGTCCGCGCGATGCCGAAGTCGATGACCCGCGGGCCGTCGGGGCCGATCAGCACGTTGTCCGGTTTGAGATCGCGGTGGACCACGGACGCCCCGTGGATGGCGGCCAGCGCCGTCGCGATGCCCGTGGCGAGGCGGTGCAGCTCCCCCGGCCCGTACGGCCCGTCCCGCGCGACCGCCGCGCGCAGGCTCGGCCCGGCGACGAACTCGCTCACGATGTACGGCTGGGGGCCCTCCAGGTCGGCGGCGATGACCCTGGCCGTGCAGAAGGGCGCGACCCGGCGCGCGGCGGCGACCTCCTTGGCGAACCGCGCCCTCGCCCGCACGTCCCCCGGCCCACCCGCCGGGCGGAGGACCTTGACGGCCACCCGGCGACCGGCCTCGTCGTAGGCCTCGTACACGACGCCCTGCCCGCCCTCGCCCAGGCGGCCGGCCAGCCAGTAGCCGCCGAGCCTGCGCGGATCGCCGGGGAGCAGGACGGTCGCCATCCAGACCTCCCGCCAGCCGGAGACCGCATGCCCCGATCGTGCTACGGGGATCCGGCGCCGCCAAGACCCCTGCGGCACGCTCGGTCAGGCTCGTGGCCTGCGGAGGGCGTGTCTTCTCGACCGCTACAACCGGCGCCCGATAGGAGTAGGACCTCTCCCCTTCCTGATCGAGATCGGTGATCGATGGTTCCGGGGACGGGGACGGGGACGCGCAGAGAGTGGTCTCCAAGCGCTGGATCCAGGCGGCGGCGCTGGTGGCGGTGTTCGGGTTCTTCGTCATGGGGGTGCTCGCCTTCCGTACGTACACCGCGGGGCCGCCCGTGCCGCGGCTCGTGGTGAGCGAGTCCGGGCAGGAGTTGTACACCGGCTACGACGTCGCCGACGGGCAGAAGGTCTTCCTGGCCAACGGGCTGATGCAGTACGGGTCCGTGCTGGGGCTCGGGGGCTACCTCGGGCCGGACTACACGGCCGACTACTGCTCCTCGGGATCCCGCACCAGCGTGTTCTACCAGCGCAACCGCATCAGACAGTTCTCGCCCTTCTGGGTGGACGTGATCCTGCCGGGTGCGTCCAGGCCGGTAAGCGGGGCCGCCGGGAACATCGTGACCGATCCCTTCCAGAAGAGATCGAGGACTTCGACCTCTGCACAATAGACGGAATCTCATGACAACGCAGCGGGGCACCGCTGGGCCACACGCAGCAGGGTCATGATTCGTCAGACATGACCCAGGCGACAGTAGCCGGCAACAGGTGACGGAGGGGGTGCTTCCGGCACCCCCTCCGTCACCGTCTCATCGATCGAGGACCCGTGAACCTTTCCTCCACCGCCTATGAAAAGGCGCGACACCTGTTCCCCGACCAGTGCTGCATGAGCTGGATCAGGATCGGCGAATCCGGCACCGCGTTCGCCGAACTCGTCCGCGGCTTCGGTGGCGACATCTCCGCTGCCCGCCCGGCCACCTACGAGGACGTCGAGGCCACGGCGTACGAAGACCTGGACGAGGAGGCCGACGGCATCATGCTGGCCGCCCGGCACGGCGCGTGGACCATCGTCATGGAACCCTTCAACGCCCGCGGCACCAGCCTGCGGATTCTGCGTGAAGTGGCGGCCGGCGGCCGGGCGTACAGTGTCCGGTGGACAGTGAACCGCCAGGTGAGGATCGCTTACGTAGCAGACGGGGAACTCGTCGCCGCTTTCGACCCTTTTGATCTGGACACCGTCGCGCCCAGTGCGGGCCGTGACTGGCTCGCCGGTCTCACGGTGACGCAAGAACAGTGGCGGCGCGACTGGTTCGCCGCCGCCCTCGCCGTCGGCGAGGAGTTGTCCGGGATACGGGTGGACGGCCAGTGGTTGCAGCAAGCGCACCTGGGGGTTCAGTTGTATCCGCAGCCGCCCCGCGCGGTGACGCCCGCGGATCTTCTGGACGCCGACATGCGTGCCATCGCCGAGCGCGACCACCGAATCGGCGCCATCGCCGCCGACCCCACCCCCGGCAGGCTGCCGGAGATCATCCAGATCGCCGCCGAACTCGCCGTCGCCACTACCGGCCTGGAGGGCCCGCTCATCGACGAGGCCATGCGGCTGATCGCGGCGGGCGACCGCAGCGGGGAGGCACAGGAGGTGCGCCGCCGTCTCTCCGGTCTCCGGGACCGGTATCTGGCCGAAGCCCGACGAGGGCCGGACCTCATACCCGGTCACGACACCGAGCACGGGCGCCTGTTGCTCAAGGAGCGAGCCGTGCAGGCGCTCACCCATGCCCTCGATCCCGGCGTGGATCTCATCGATGCCGCCGAAGCCACTGTCCAGGCCGCGGGGCAGACCCACCTGAGCGAGGAGAACGGCGACCGCGAAAGGGAACGGGTTCTCGGCGTCGTCATCTACTACATCCGCACCGGGACGAGTCCTTGGTGAGAGCCGTACGCGCGTTCCCCTGCAGAATCGGTCGCGAAGGGAACCACGGCGTCCGCATGTCACGCGCTGCCCGTGTTCTCGTCACTTTGCTGATTACCGCCGGGTGTGCCCAGGCACCCGCCGATACAGGCGCTGGGACGGAGCCCTCTATCACTCCACATGTCGGCGGCGACGGCCTTGTCCATCGCGAATCCTCAGGCAGGATCCTCGCCTTCCACCGCCACCGCTCAAGAAAGTCCTGTCTGCCGGGCTTGGACCGAAAGTCCCACGATCACGGGACTTCGAGACGACCGGAGCGTGCCGTACGGCTCCTGCGGCACCGCCGGTGATCGCGGTTTCCTTGAGGTGTCGAAAGAGAAAAGACGTTGAAAGGGGCCGGTCATGGCCATCACCGAAGGGCGTAACCAGAGGAACCACCGCCTCGACGCCGCCGCTCCCACCGGCGCGGTCACCGTCCCCGCCCCCCGCGCGCACGGCGATGCGATCCCCGCCACCACCCGCCCGGTGCGGTACGTGTGGGCCGCGGCCCGGATCGCGATCGGCTGGGTGTTCCTGTGGGCCTTCCTGGACAAGCTGTTCGGCTGGGGCTTCGCCACTCCCGCCGCCAAGGCCTGGATCAACGGCGGCAGCCCGACCACCGGCTTCCTGAAGGGCACCGCCGACCACACCTTCGGCGGCCTGTTCAACACCCTCGCGGGCCAGGCCTGGGTCGACTGGCTGTTCATGGCCGGCCTCGCCGGCATCGGCGCCGCCCTCATCCTCGGCGTGGGCATGCGCATCGCCGCCACCACCGGCGGACTGCTCCTGCTGATGATGTGGGCCGCCGAACTGCCGCTGACCACCAACCCCTTCATGGACGAGCACATCGTCTACGCCATCGTCCTGGCGGGCCTCGCCCTCGCCGGCGCCGGCACCACCCTCGGACTCGGCAAGTGGTGGGCCGCCACCCCCCTGGTCCGCCGCCTCCCGATCCTCAAGTAGACCGACCTCAAGTAGACCGATCCTCACGCAGCAGACTCCGGCGCCCACCCCCTGCCCCCTGGGGGTGGGCGCGGCTCGGCCGGGGCCGCCCATCGCGCTTCCACCCTGACGACAGCGGGCCCCCGCGGAAGACTTCCAAGAGAAGGTGCGCCGTGAATTCTCCCTTCGCCACAGAACTCGCCTTCCACCGACTGCTCACCGCCGCCGGGCAGGCGCCCTCGGTGCTCAACACGCAGCCCTGGCGGCTCGAAGCGCTTCACGGGGAGTTCGCCGAACTGCTGGCCGACCCCGACCGGCGGCTCCGGGTCAGCGACCCTCGCGGGCGCTCGCTGCACGTCAGCTGTGGCGCCGCCCTGTTCAACCTCCGGCTCGCCGTGCGGACGGCCGGTCACCGGCCGCTGGTCTGGCTGCTGCCGAACACCGCGGAGGAGCCGCGGCTCCTGGCCGCCGTCCGCGTGTCGCCGTACCGGCCGGCCCCTGTGCGAACGCGCGAATTGTACGACCGCATCGGCCTGCGCCGGACCAACCGGGAGCCGTTCAGCGAACGGCGGGTCCCCGAGCATGTGCTCGCGGATCTGCGCGACGCGGCCGCTCGTGAGGGGGCCTGCCTGGTCATGCTCGGCCGGCACGCCGCGGCGGACCTGCTGGAGCACGTCGCCATCGCCGACGACGAGCTGGCCAAGGACGGCGGCTACCAGGCGGAGCTGCGGGCGTGGACGATGAGCGGAAACCGCCGCGACGGCCTGCCGTCCTACGTGCAGGGGCCCGGCTGCGCCGACGACCCGGCGCCGGTCCGGGACTTCGGACTGCACAGGGAGCGTGGGCCGGTCCACTTCGAGTCCCGTCCCCGGCTTGCGGTGCTCACCACGGCGGGCGACGGCCCCCTCGACTGGCTGCGCGCCGGCCAGGCGTTGCAACGCCTGCTGCTGACCGCCACCGTCCACGGCGTCTCGGCCTCGTTCCTCAACCAGCCGCTCGACCTCCGCGACATGCGCCGCCGCAGCGATCCCCACCATCGGCGCGGGCACATCCAGATGATCATCCGGCTGGGGTACGGCCCGGCGGTCCCCCGGGCGCCCCGCCGCCCCGCCGCGGAACTGAGAAGAACCGCTCCGGCCCGAACCCGCGAAAGCTGCGCGGTGTGAGCCGAAGCCGAGGGGGCCTACTGCTCGCGGGGCAGGCCGGGCGGGTTGACCAGGGATTCGGGGACTGCCTCGTTGGACAGGCCCCAGCGGGCGAGGACCTTGGCGTAGGTGCCGTCCTTGATGAGGGCGTTGAGGGCGTCGGCGATCGGCTTGGCCAGGCCGTTGCCCTTCTGCGTCATCGCGGCGATGAGCCCCTGGAGCGTGGGCCCGGCGCCTGAGTAGGTGCCGACGATCTTCGTGTCGCCGCTCACCGCGGCGTGGTAGGCCGAGGTGGGGTTGGGTGCGAAGTACGCCTGGATCCGGCCGGACTTGAGCGCCAGGTAGGTGTCGGCCGCCTGCTTGTAGTACTGGATCTGAGCGGGCTTCAGCCCGGCGGCGCGGTTCTGCTTGTCCCAGCCCAGCAGGATCTTCTCCTGGTTGGTGCCGGAGCCCACCGCCACGCTGAGGCCGGCGACGTCGGCCGGCTTGGCGATGGACGTGATCTTGCTGTTCTTCGGCACCTCCCAGGCCAGCTGGTCCAGCCGGTAGGTGGCGAAGTCGTAGATGTCCTTGCGCTCCTCGGTGACGGTGATGTTGGAGAAGCCGGCCGCGTACTTGCCGGACCGCACCGCGAGGAACAGGTTCTCCCACGACGTGGCCTCGATGCGCAGCTTCAGGCCGAGCACGTCGGCGACGAGGGAGGCGATGTCCTCCTCCACCCCGATCGGGGTGACGTTGTCGTCGGCGACGAACGACAGCGGCGGCTCGAACGTGGAGGTGCCGATCAGGAACTCCCCCTTGGCCCGGATCGCGGCGGGCACCTCGGCGGCGATCGCTTCAACCTTCTCGGCCCGGATCCGGTTCTGCTCCGGACTCGTATTGATCTTCAGTACGCCGGGCGGGGCCGCGGCAGCGGCGGCTGCGCCGCTGCCGGCCGCGCCGTCGTCGGGAACCGTGCCGCAGGCGGCGAGCAGCAGCAGAGCGGACACGCCGAGCACGGATAACCGGGATGGTGACATGGATCGTCCTTCAGGGATTGGAGCGTTCTGCTCAGGGATTCAGAGCACGGTGCGAAGAGATTCGGAGAACCTTGCTGAGGGGTTCAGAGAACCCTGCTGAGAGGTTCAGAGAACCTTGCTGAGGAAGGCGCGCGTACGGTCGTGCCTCGGCCGGTCGAGCACCTGCCCGGGCGGGCCCTGCTCGACGATCTGACCGGCGTCCATGAAGACCACGGTGTCGGCGACCTCGCGGGCGAAGCCGATCTCGTGGGTCACGACGATCATGGTGGTGCCGCTGCGGGCGAGCGCCTTCATCACTTCCAGCACCTCGCCCACCAGCTCGGGGTCGAGCGCCGAGGTGGGCTCGTCGAACAGCACGACCTTGGGCCGCAGGGCCAGGGCCCGGGCGATCGCGACGCGTTGCTGCTGTCCCCCGGACAGCTGCCGCGGGTAGGCGCCGGCCTTGTCGGACAGGCCCACCTGCTCGAGCAGCTCGGTCGCCAGCGCCTCGACCTCGTCGCGAGGGCGGCGCTGGGCCGAGATGGGGGCCTCGGTCACGTTCTCCCTGACGGTGAGATGGGGGAACAGGTGGAAGTTCTGGAAGACGAAGCCGATCTGGGTGCGCCGGCGCAGGATGTCGCGTTCCCGCAGCTCGTACAGCCGGTCTCCGGACCGCCGGTAGCCGACGAACTCGCCGTCGATGGCGACGTACCCGCGATCGATCTTCTCCAGGTGGTTGATGCTGCGCAGCAGCGTCGACTTGCCCGACCCGGACGGACCGATGATCACCGTCACCTCACCGGGCTGGACCCGCAGGTCCACCCCGCGCAGGACCTCCAGGGGGCCGTAGCTCTTGTGCACGCCGCGCACGTCGACCATTGGTGCGCTCATCGCCGCCCGCCTCCGTCCCCGGCCGGGCGCTGCCGCCGGGCGGCCCGCCGTACGGTGAGGATCCGGCGCACCCGCTGCACCGGCGTGGGCGGCAGGGCCCGCGCGAGGCCCCGGCCGAACCTGCGTTCCACGTAGTACTGCGCGGCCGACAGCACCGTGGTGAGGACGAGATACCAGATCGCGGCCACCAGCAGCATCGCGATCACCCGGCCGTTGCGGTTGTAGATCACCTGGACCTGGTAGAACAGCTCGGGCAGCGCCATGATGTAGACGACCGAAGTGCCCTTGACCAGGCCGATGATCTCGTTGCCCGCTGCCGGGACGATCGACCGCATGGCCTGCGGAAGCTGGATCCGGAAGATCTGCCTGGCCCTCGGGATGCCGAGCGCGGCGGCCGCCTCCAGCTGGCCCGGGTCCACCGACAGGAAGCCCCCGCGCACGATCTCCGCGGCGTACGCCGCCTGGTGCAGCGCCAGGCCGAGCGCGGCGGCCGTCACCGGTCCGATCAGGTCCATCGAGCCGACGGAGAAGAACGCGGGCCCGAACGGCACCCCGAACGAGATCTGCTTGTACAGGGCGGCGAGGTTGTACCAGAACAGCAACTGCAGGATGAGCGGCACCGAGCGGAACAGCCACACGTAACCCCAGGCCGCCGACGCGAGCAGCGGGACGCGCGACAGCCGCATCAGCGCGAGCACGGTCCCCAGCAGGAAGCCGAGCACGATGCCGAGCGCGGTCAGCTCCACGGTGAACAGCACCGCGTGCAGCACCGAGGGATGGAACAGGTACGCGCCGACGACCGGCCAGTCCCAGGCCGGATTGGTGACCAGCGCGTTGACCGCCATCGCCAGCAGCACGGCCACCACGGCGCCGGCGATCCAGCGTCCCGGGTGCCGTGCCTTGATCACGGTCAGCGAGCCGGCGGACTCCGCCGCCGTCTCCTCCAGCACGGCGGGCGCGGTCATCGTGCCTCCGTGGCGTCGGGTAAGTGGACGTGATTGAGCGCGAAGGGCTCGACAGTCATGGATCAACCCTCCCGGCGACCGCGCTGATCGCGGGCGTCCGACATTTCTCTATCTTCAGCACAGGGATGGAATACCGTCAAGACCTACTTGTTTAGTAGGTAATTGCCTAGGATGCGTCCGCAGGAGGACGAGTGACAGGAGATCCGATGCCGAAGGCATGCGCATTCCCCCCGTACGGCGGCACCCGCGGTGAGACGGCCATGGAGGTGAGCGCGTGAGCACCGGACACGGCGACGCGTCCCGGGGAGGGCCGCGGTGAGCGAGCGGCACCTTCTGGACAACCCCGCGTGGGCGTCGCTGACCGGCCCGCACGCGCACTTCGCCGAACGGTACGGCAACGCGGCGCGCTACCCGGACGACGTCTCCCCGTTCTTCGCGCTGCCCGACGAGCCCGGCCCCGCGGACTGGAGCGACCTCGCCGCGCTCGCGGGGCCCGGCGCGACGGTCCCGGTCACCGGCGCCGCCGCCGCGGTGCCGGACGGGTGGGAGGTGGTCTCGAACGGCGCGGGCGTGCAACTGGTCGGCGACGACGTGGTCCCGGCACCCGACGACGAGGCGGTCCGCCTGGAGACGGCGGACGTGCCGGAGATGCTGGACCTCGTCGCGCGCACGCAGCCGGGCCCGTTCCGGCCGCGCACCATCGAGATGGGCACCTACCTGGGCATCCGCCGCGGCGGTGCGCTGGTCGCGATGGCCGGGGAGCGGCTGCACCCGCCCGGCTGGACGGAGATCAGCGCGGTCTGCACCGATCCGGCCTTCCGCCGCCAGGGCCTGGCGTCCCGGCTGGTGCTGGCCGTCGCCGCCGGCATCCGCGCCCGCGGCGAGACCCCGTTCATGCACGCCGCCGCGAGCAACACCACGGCGATCCGCGTGTACGAGGCGCTCGGCTTCCGTCTCCGCCGGCGGACGGCGTTCGTCGCCGTCCGCGTGCCCGCCGACGTACCCGCCGACGTACCGGTCACGTGAGGGGCAGGGCGGGGAGGGCGGACATGCCGCCATCAGCGGCGCCACCGTCGGGGCACGCCCCGCAGCACGCAGGAGGCGATCGTGGTCAACCTGCCCGAGCTGAAGTGGACCGGCCCGATCCGCACGACGGCCTGACCCACCGGCGAGCGGTACGGGAAGTCCTTCGGCGGCGATTTTCAGCCGAGACGATACAAGGGTTTATCAGAAGCCGATTATGAGAGTCTCGCGACGGTATTGCGCCTCCGCGTACGGACACCTGATGATGAGGGGCGACACGGCTTTTCTTTCAGGTGCGCATCAGGTGCGCACAAAAAATGGAGACGCGATGAGGCTTCGCAAGGTGGCCGCTTCGATCGGTGCGGGCATTCTCGCGGCCTTCACGCCGACCCCCCAGGCGGCGATGGCCGGACCCGTGACGGACCACATCGGCGCGGCGGAAGAGCTGGTGGACGAGCTGAATTCGATCGGCTGGCCGTCGGAGTCCTCATACAACAAGTACTGCGGCACCGGATGCGCCGGCTCCGTCGTCACCTGGGGCACGCCCGGGGTCCCGGCGAGCTATTACAGCGAAAGTCAGTGCGCCCCTTTCGTCACCAAGCTTCTGGCGCATACCTACCCGTGGGCCACCAGCACGTATTTCAGCACTGAATTCTCGAGCACCAGTCCCAACAGCGCGCGATACTACGACCGCATAAATGCCGACACCGTCGACCACATGGACAAGATAACCAAGGTGGCCTCCCTCGCGCCCGGAGACATCATTGCGATCAAGTACGAGGCGGGCGCCAGCGGGGGAAGCGGGCACACACCGGTGGTCCGATCGCTGGCCGGCACGGTGGTCACGGACAGCGATCCGAATACGACCGAATATGTGGTCGAGGTCGTGGACTCCACGAGCAACCCGCACGGGACCGCCCCTGTCGCGGACGGCCGCGACGACTCACGGAGCAGTGGCTCCACCGAATACAGCGGCGTGGGATACGGCTTCATGGTCCTTTACGCCGACGCGAACGGCGACTTCTACGGATACCGCTGGGGAACGGACGAAAGCGCCTTCCACTCCGTCGCCACGAGGCCCATCGTCGCGGCCCGGGTGACGTCCGAGGCATAGCAGGCCTTTCGCCATAGCCGAGCGAGCCGGGCCGTGGTGGACTCCGCAGGCCGCAGACCGGCCCGTCCCCGATCGATCGCGGACGGGCCGACAGGGAACGGCAACGGTACGACCGCCCCTGTCCGGGGTGCTAGGCTGCCGCCGTTCGGTATCGGATCGGCGTGGGAGGGAGGTGAGGTTTGATGACCGCGGTGAAGACCGCTGCCCTGCGCAGCGCCCGGACCAACCTCACGTCCCGGGCCCCGGTCTGACCCACTTCCTCCCCCAGCCTTGAGCCACCCGGCTCGCGAGGCGGGGTGATGTCCGCGTCTCGTCGGGGCCCCTTCTCCGCAAGGGTCTCACGTTGCCACACACATACACCGAACCGTCCGGCCTGTCCCGCTATGGGTGGACCGACGCACTCGACCAGACCTTCACCGAACATCACAGAGCGGGCCTCGTGCCGGCCCGGATCTCCCGGGTCGATCGCGGCCTGTGCACGGCGATCACCACCTCGGGCCCGGTGCGGGCCACGTTCACCGCGCCGCACCCGCCCAACCCGCTCCTGACGCCCTGCACCGGCGACTGGGCCGCGCTGTGCCCGGGCACCCAGCCGCACCTGACGGCGCTGCTGCCGCGGCACAGCGCGATCGTGCGCTCGTCGGCGTCCAGGTCCTCCCACGGGCAGGTGCTCGCCGCCAACGTCGACACGGTCGTCGTCGCCCTGTCCCTGGCTACGCCCCTGGACGCGGCCAAACTGGAACGGCTGCTCGCTCTGGCCTGGGAGAGCGGGGCGCGGCCGCTGATCGTCTTGACCAAGGCGGATCTGGCCGCCGATCCCGAGGCCGTCCACGCCGAGGCCGGCGCGCTGGCACCCGGCGTGGACATCCTGGTCACCAGCGTCGCCACGGGTCACAACATCGACGTGCTGGCCGCGCTGCTGCGCGGCACCACCGTGTTGCTCGGCCCCTCGGGTGCGGGCAAGTCCAGCCTCGGCAACACCCTGCTGGGCGAGGAGTCGCTGGCCACCGGCGCGGTGCGCGCGCAGGACGGCAAGGGCCGCCACACCACCGTCCGTCGTGAGCTGTTCCCCCTGCCCGGCGGCGGGGTCCTCATCGACACGCCCGGCCTGCGTGGGATCAGCCTGCACGATGCCGCCGACGGCCTGGAGCAGGTCTTCGCCGAGATCGAAGACCTCGCCGCGCACTGCCGCTTCGGCGACTGCGCCCACGACACCGAGCCGGGGTGCGCGGTCCGGGCGCCAGTCGAGGCGGGTGGAGCTGCCCGAACGTCGCCTGCGCAGCTACCGCAAGCTGCAACGGGAGAACGCCTGGGCGGCCTCACGCACCGATGCCCGGCTGCGCGACGAGCGCGTCGACCAGCAGAAGGCCATCACCAGTCACCTGCGCGCCACGTACAGGTTCCGGGACCGGCAGCTGTGACCGGCCACGTCCTTCATCCGCACAACAGGGAGACGAACCCCGCCCATGACCCCTTCCTGGACCACCCCGTCCCGAGCAGCCCCGGCGACGTCGCCGCAATCCGCGACATCAACCTTGCCGCCTTCCCCAGCCCGCACGAGGCCGACCTCGTCGAGGCGCTGCGGGCCGACCCCCAGGCGTGGCTGCCCGGCATGTCCTGGCTGGCCGAGGCCCCCGGCGGCGAGCTCGCCGGATACGCGCTGCTCACCCGCTGCCACGTCGGCGACTCACCCGCCCTCGCCTTGGGCCCGTGCGCCGTCAGGCCAGAACATCAGCGGCGGGGCGCGGGTTCGGCCGCCATCCGCGCCGCCTTGCGCGCCGCCCGCGAGCAGGGCGAGAACCTGGTGGTCGTGCTGGGCCACGCCGAGTACTACCCGCGCTTCGGCTTCACCCCTGCCTCCGGGTACGGCATCCGCCCGCCCTTCGACGTCGAGGACAAGTACATGATGGCGCTCGCCTTTGACCCTGAACGGCCGGTCCCGAGCGGCGTCATCCGCTACCCGGCGGCGTTCGGCGTCTGATCTCCCGCTCTTCGAACGCGGCGAACGGCCCTCAGCGCGGCTGGGGGCCGTTCGACCAGTGATCGCCGACGATCGATTGACGACAAAACCCTCTTTACCTACTGTATTACTAGGTTTCGTCGCGCCGAGACGTCAGGAGTCCCCCGTGACCAAGCAGATCCATCTCGCCGCGCACTTCCCCGGCGTGAACAACACCACGGTCTGGTCCGACCCCGCATCGGGCAGTCAGATCGACTTCGACTCGTTCCGCCACCTGGCGCAGACGGCCGAACGCGGGAAGTTCGACTTCTTCTTCCTGGCCGAAGGACTGCGGCTGCGCGAGGCGAAGGGCCGCATCCACGACCTGGACGTCGTGGGACGCCCGGAGTCGCTCACGGTCCTTTCCGCCCTGGCCGCCGTCACCACACACCTGGGGCTCGCCGCGACGGTGAACTCCACCTTCAACGAACCGTACGAGGTGGCGCGACGGCTGGCCACACTCGACCACCTGAGCGGAGGCCGGGCCGCGTGGAACGTGGTGACCAGCTTCGACGCCTTCACCGGGGAGAACTTCCGCCGGGGCGGCTTCCTGGCCGAGGCCGACCGGTACACCCGGGCGAAGGAGTTCCTGCAGACCGCCAGGGAACTGTGGGACTCGTGGGCATCGGACGCGGTGGCCGCGGATCCGGAGTCGGGGCGGTTCCTGCGGCCCGGCGGCGTCACCCCCTTCCGTCACCAGGGCAGGCACTTCGACATCTCGGGGCTGTTCAACGTGCCGCGCGGCCCGCAGGGCCACCCGGTGATCATCCAGGCCGGCGACTCCGACGAGGGCCGCGAGTTCGCGGCGTCGTCGGCTGACGTGATCTTCAGCAGGCACAGCAAGCTGGAGGAGGGCCGCGCCTTCTACCGTGACGTCAAGCGCAGGCTCGCCGCGTACGGACGGCGGCCGGAGGAGCTGAAGATCCTTCCCGCCGTGACGTACGTGCTCGGCGACACCGAGGCCGAGGCCGCCGAACGGGCCGCCGAGATCCGCCGTGCGCAGGTCAGCCCGCAGACGGCCATCTACTTCCTGGAGGCCGTGTGGGGCCGCGACCTGTCGGGATACGACCCGGACGGCCCGCTGCCCGACGTCGAGCCGAACCTGGACGAGGGCGTGTCCAAGGGCCACGCGGCGTTCCGCCGTGACCGCGGCGAGCTGGTGGCCAAGTGGCGCGCCCTCGCCGAGGAGAAGAACCTGTCGATCCGCGAGCTCGCCATCGAGGTCTCCGCGCCGCAGACCTTCATCGGCACGCCGCGGTCGGTCGCCGACGAGATCGATCACTTCGTGCAGACCGACGCGGCCGACGGCTTCATCTTCGTGCCCCACCTGACTCCCGGCGGGCTGGACGACCTGGTCGACAAGGTCGTCCCCCTGTTGCAGGAGAAGGGCGTGTTCCGGACCGACTACACCGGGCCCACCCTCCGCGACCACCTCGGCCTCGCCCCCCGCACTCCGAACCGTACCGAGGAGACCTCATGACCCTGCATCTCGCCGTCGCGCTGGACGGGGCGGGCTGGCACCCGGCCGCGTGGCGGGCCGAAGGCGCGCGGCCGGACCGGCTGTTCACCCCCGGCTACTGGGCCGAACTCGTCGCGGAGGCGGAGCGCGGGCTGCTCGACTTCGTCACCTTCGAAGACGCGCTCGGCCTCCAGTCCTCCCACCTCAACGAGCCCGACGGGCGGCTCGACCAGGTGCGCGGGCGGCTCGACGCGGTGCTGATCGCGTCGCGTGTGGCCCCGCTGACCTCGCGGATCGGCCTCGTGCCGACCGCCGGCACGACCCACACCGAGCCGTTCCACGTCGCGATCGGCATCGCCTCGCTCGACCACATCAGCCGCGGCAGGGCCGGCTGGCGGCCCCAGATCTATGGCCGCCCCGACCACGTCGCGCACTTCGGCCGTCGTTCCCCGTTCCCGCCGCAGGACTACTCCCCCGACCGGGATCCCGTCTTCGGCAAGCACGTGCTGGATTTGTTCGCCGAGGCCACCGACGCGGTCGAGGTGGTCCGCCGCCTGTGGGACAGCTGGGAGGACGACGCCGAGATCCGCGACGTCGCGACGGGCCGCTTCATCGACCGCGACAAGCTCCACTACATCGACTTCCGCGGCGAGTGGTTCAGCGTGAAGGGCCCGTCGATCACGCCGCGCTCCCCGCAGGGCCAGCCGCTGGTCACCTCCCTGGCCCACGACACGCTGCCGTACGAGTTCGCGGCCCGGTCCTCCGACGTCGTGTACGTCACGCCACGCGACCGGGAGGACGCCGCCGCGATCGTCGAGAGCGTCCGGGCGGCTGAGGCGGCCGTCGGCCGCACCGAGCCGCCGTTGCGGATCTTCGCGGATCTGGTGGTCTTCCTCGACGCCCACGACGCGGCCGGCCGCAAGGCCCGGCTGGACGACCTCGACGGCGCCGCGCTCGACTCGGACGCGCACGTCTTCACCGGCACCCCCGAGGAGCTCGCCGGGCTGCTGCTGGAGTGGCGGGAGGCGGGTCTGGAGGGATTCCGCCTCCGGCCGGGCGTGCTGCCCCACGACCTGGCGGCGATCACCCGTGGCCTGGTGCCCGCGCTGCAGAACGCGGGCGCGTTCCGGACGGCGTACGACACGGCGGACCTGCGCGGGCGGCTCGGGCTGGCCCGTCCCGCGAGCCGCTACGCGGCATAGAGCCGCGTGAGGGGCGAGCCGGCGCGGACCGCTCGCCCCTCACCCGGGACCACGCGGGCGGGATCCCGACGCCCAGCCCGGGCTGTCCGGTCCGATGTCGGGGCAGCTCTCGTGGATTGCGTTTGTGGCCCACCTGAAGACGTCAGCGGCGGCGTTTCGCTGCCGGCGCCCAGCGGAGCACGGCTCACGCCGAGGGCGCGGGGCCGGGGAGCCGGGGCACGGCCGCGAGCAACTCCCGGGTGTACGGGTGCCGGGGGTGATGGAAGACCTCGACGGCGTCCCCCTCCTCCACCACGCGGCCGTCCTTCATCACCAGGACCCGGTCGCTCAGGTGGCGGACGACGCCCAGGTCGTGGGAGATGAACAGCAGCGCCGTGCCGTCCTCGGCCTGGATCTCGGCCAGCAGGTCGAGCACCTGGGCCTGGATCGACACGTCGAGCGCGGAGACGGGCTCGTCGCAGATGAGCACCTCGGGCCGGGACGCGAGCGCGCGGGCGATGGCCACGCGCTGCCGCTGGCCGCCGGACAGCTCCCGGGGACGCCTGCCGAGCAGTTCGGGCGGCAGCCCGACCCGGCCCAGCAGTTCGACGGCGCGCTCCCGGCGCCGCCGCCTCGGCAGCGCGGAGAGCGGGTCGGTGACCAGACGGCCCACCGTGTGACGCGGGTCGAAGGAGTCCAGCGGGTTCTGCGCGATCACCTGGACGGCGGGGCGGAGGGGGCGCCGCCGCCGCTCGGGCAGGCCGCTCCACGGACCTCCCCGCAGGGTCACCTCCCCCGCGTCCGGCGCGAGCAGGCCGAGGGCCAGCCGCGCGAGGGTCGTCTTGCCCGACCCCGACTCGCCGACCACGCCGAGCGTCTCCCCCGCGTGCAGGCGGAAGGAGACGTCGTCCACGGCCCTGCGCGAGCCGTACGCGACCGACAACCCCGTGGCGGCGAGCACGGGATCGCGAGGGGCGGCCTCCGGGGAGCGCTGCGGCCGGCGCGGCACGGCGGAGGCGGAGGGCACGGCGGCCAGCAGGGCACGGGTGTAGTCGTGCCGCGGAGCCGTCAGCACCTCGCGCGGCGGCCCCTCCTCGACCACCAGGCCGTCCTTCATGACCAGGACGCGGTCGGCGACCGCGGCCACCACGGCGAGGTCGTGGCTGATCATCAGCAGCGCCGTCCCGGCCGCCTTGCGGTCCGCGAGCAGCCGCAGGATCTGGGCCTGCACGGTCACGTCGAGGGCGGTCGTGGGCTCGTCGGCGATGATCAGCTCCGGCTCCGCGGCGATGGCGGAGGCGATCAGCGCCCGCTGCCGCAGCCCGCCGGACAGCTGGTGCGGGTGCTGCCGCACGCGCACTTCGGGGTCCGGGACGCCCACGGCCTCCAGCAGCGCCCGGACGCGCTCCGGGCGGGCCTGGCGGGGCACCACGTCATGTTCGGCCAGCACCTCGGTGATCTCGGCCCCCACGGTGCGCAGCGGGTCGAGCGAGACCAGGGCGTCCTGCAGGACCAGCCCGGCGAACCGGCCGCGCACGCGGCGCCACTCGCGCGGGCCGAAGGTCAGGGCGTCCCCGCCGCCGACGCGGAAGGCCGACGCCCGCACCTTCGCGCCCGGGCCAGCCAGGCCGATGAGGGCGCGGGCCGTGACGCTCTTGCCCGACCCCGACTCGCCGACCAGGGCGACGCACTCCCCCGGCGCGATCGACAGCGACAGCCCGCGTACGGCCTCGACGCCGGAGGCGGGGAAGGAGACCCGCAGGTCCTCCACAGCGACGAGCGGCGGAGCGGCGGCGGGGCCGGGGGCTGAGTCGGGGGCGGAGTCGGCACGGGTGATCGCGAGCTCTGTCATGGTGTCCTTCCCTCGAAACGCCGCTGGAGGTGCCGCCCGGCGACCGTCAGGCACACGACCGACAGGGTGAGGGCCACTCCCGGGGAGAAGGCCACCCACGAGGCCACGCGCAGGTAGTCCCGCGACTCGGCCAGCATGGTGCCCCACTCGGGGGCGGGCGGCTGGGGGCCCATGCCGAGGAAGCTGAGGCCCGATGTGGCGATGACGGCCTGGCCGAGCCCCATCGTGGCCAGCACAGGGACGGGCCCGACGACGTTGGGCAGCACGTGCCGGGCGACGACGCGGGCCCGCGAGTGGCCGAAGGTCACCGCCTGCTCGACGTAGCCGGAGCGGCGCACGACGAACGTCTGCGCCCTGACCACCCGCGCGTACGTGGGGATCTGGGCGATCCCGATCGCGGCGACGACGTTCCATGTGCCGGGACCCGTGATGGCGATCACCAGGAGTGCGAGCAGCAGCTCGGGGAAGGTAGACAGCACGTCGAACAGGCGGGCGAGCGCCTCACCGGCCAGGCGGGTCGCCAGCCCGGCGGCCAGGCCCAGCAGCGAGCCCGCGCCCACCGCGAGCGCGGTGGCGAGGACCCCGATGCCGAGCGAGTGGCGGGCGCCGTACACGACGCGGGCGAGCACGTCGCGGCCGAGGTGGTCGGTGCCGAGCGGATGACCCGCGCCGGGCGGGGCCAGCGCCCGCAGCGGGTCGGCCGCCAGCGGGTCGACCCGGGTGACCAGGCCGGGGGCCGCCACGGCGACGACCAGCACGGCCAGGACGAGTAGGGCGAGGACGAGGCCGGGGCGCGGGCGGGCGCCCTGCCTGACAGCGGGTGCGGCGACGGCCATCATGCGCTCCTGAGCCGGGGGTCGATGAGCCGGTAGGCGAGGTCGAGCAGGGCGCTGATCGTCACGTACACCGCCGCGGACAGGATGACGACGGCCATCACGACCGGCATGTCCTTGGCGCTGACGGCCTGCATGGTCACCCGGCCGAGCCCCGGACGGCCGAAAAGTGCCTCGGTGATGACGGCCCCGCCGAGCAGGACGCCGGTGAACCAGCCGGTGAGGGTGACGGCCGGAAGAAGCGCGTGCCGCAGCGCGTGCCGGGCCACCACGGCCCGCTCGCTGAGGCCGCGCGAGCGGGCGGTCACCGCGAACGGCTGCTCCAGCGCGCGTTCCAGGCCCTCCCTGAGCACCTGCCCGAGCACGCCGGCGACGGGCAGGCCGAGCGCCAGCGCGGGAAGGACGAGCGCCTGCGGATCGGCCGCACCCGAGACGGGGAACCAGCCGAGCGAGAACGAGAACACGAACAGCAGCACGATGCCGATCACGAACTGCGGCACCGACACCGCCACCAGTTCGGCGGCGGAGACGATCCGGCGCGGCCAGACCGACCTGCCCGCCGTCGCCACCGCCAGGACGAGCGCCAGCACCACGCCGACCGCGGCGGCCGCCAGGGTCAGCCGCACGGTCGGGCCCACCTGCCCGGCCAGGACCTCGCCGACGCCGCGCTGCAGCTGGTAGGAACGGCCGAGGTCGCCGTGCAGCAGACGGCCGAGATAGCTCAGGTAGCGTACGGCCTCGGGCCGGTCCAGCCCCCACTCGGCAATGATCTGCGCGCGGATCTCCGGTGTGTCGGCGCCGTCGCCCACGAGGATGTCGACGGTGTCGCCCGGGGCCAGCAGCAGGGCCGCGTACGCGGTCGTGGCGGCCGCCCACAGCACGGCCACGGCCGAGACGAGCCGCCGCACCGGTATGCCCAGCCAGCCGGGCGCGCGCAGGGCGGAAAGCCGCCGCCACGCGGGCGGCCGGGCCACGGGCGGCCGGGTCGCGGAGGTCGGTGTCGCGGAAATCAGTGTCGTGGACGGCGGTGTCGTGGACGGCGGTGTCGTGGACGGCGGTGTCGTGGGCTGCCGGGCCGGTGGCGCCGCCGTCATGCGGCGATCCGCACGTCGTAGACGCCGCGCGGCGTGCCGGACACGGGGTCGAAGCCCAGACCCTGCACGTTCCTGCTCGCCGCGATCTGGTCGGAGGGGACGTAGATGGGGAAGACGATCGCCTCGTCGGCCACCACCTTGCGCTGGACCTTGGCGTACAGCGCCTTCCGCTCGGCGGCGTCGGAGCTCGCCGACGCGTCGGCGAGCCATCCGTCGAGGGCGGCGTCCTCGTAGTGGGTGCGGTTGATGGCCCCGCCCTTCGGCAGGATGAGGTTGAGCGCGGCCCCGACGTCGGAGTCGCCGCGCGAGTTCTCGAAGATCTCGTACGCGTCGTCGTCGAGCGCCTTCTGCGCCGTGCCCTGGTCCACGATCTTCACCTGGAAGTCGATCCCCGCCGTCTGCTTGACCTGCGCCTGGATGGCCTGGGCCAGGATGTCCCTGCGGTCGCGGACGAACGGCGCCGACGCCACCGAGCGGACCGTCAGCCGCTTGCCGTCCTTGACCCGGTAGCCCTCGGCGTCGCGCCGGGTCCAGCCCGCCGCGTCGAGCAGCGCGTTCGCCTTGGCGGCGTCCCCGCCGTACGTCCTCTCCAGGGACGGGTCGTAGAACGGGCTGGTGTCGCCGACGACGCTCCAGGCCCGCTTGGCGGTGCCCTGGTAGACGGAGGCCAGCACGGCGTCGACGTCGACCGCCTCCCGGAACGCCTGCCGCACCCGCTTGTCGTCGAAGGGCGGGTGGGAGGTGTTGAAGTAGTAGGAGAACGACGTGCCGGAGTTGAGCGCCGACTGGAAGGACAGCCCCGGGTCCTGCTTGATCGACTGGACGTCGGTGGCCGGGACGCCCTCGACGACCTGGACCTGCCCGGAGGTGAGCGCGCCGATGCGGACGGCCGCCTGCGGCAGGAAGCGGTAGGTGACCTCCGACAGGTACGCCGGTCCCTGGTGGGCGCTGCCCTGCGGCGCCCAGTTGTAGCGGGGGTTGCGCCGGTAGTGGACCTCCTGGCCCTTCACGTATCGGTCGAGGACGAACGGGCCGGTCCCGACCACGTCCGGGCCGCCGGCCTTCAGCTCCTTGGCCTCGCGGAGCGACTTCGGCGACACCTGCCCGGCGTACGGCGAGGCGAGGAAGTCGAGGAACAGTCCGTCCGGCTCCTTCAGCGTGATCTTCAGGGTGGTGGGCGAGAGCACCTCGGCCTTGTCGAAGGCGTGCAGCTGGATGGCGGCGACCGTCGGGTTGTAGCCGGGCTCGCGCAGCTTGTCGAAGTTCGCCTTCACCGCGGCCGCGTCGAACTTCGTGCCGTCCTGGAAGGTGACGTCGTCACGCAACTCCAGGGTGTAGGTGCGCCCGTCGTCCGAGACCTTCCACGACCAGGCGAGCCACGGGACGAACGACCCGTCCTTCCCGTGCGCGAGCAGCGCGTCGAACTGGTTGAACACCAGCAGCCTGGCCTTGTTCTGCGCCCACAGATGGGGGTTGAACGTGATGGGCTCGGTCTCGACGGCCCACGTCAGAGAGGTGCCGCCCGCCTGCGCGGCCGGCGTCTCGGAACCGCACGCGGCCAGGGCCGCGACGAGGATGAGGGGAAGCGCGCCCCTGATGACCTTCACAGTGGTCCTCCTGCTGTGCCCGCGTGGAACGCCTCGGACTCCGGCAGCGGGTCCCGCCCTGGAATGCCGGGACGGACGCCGGAGAGATCCTTGACGAAGGGAAGGGGGCCGCGGACGGGACGGTCGTCCACGTCGAACAGCGGCGTGTATCCGGCGGCCAGGTAGAGCGCGGCCGCCTCCGGCTGCCGGGGGCCGGTCGTGAGGTAGACGCGGCGATACCCACGTACGGCCGCCTCGCGCTCCAGCGCGCGCACCACGGCCCGGCCGAGCCCACGCCGCCGGTGGGAGGGGTGGGACCAGATCCGCTTCAGCTCGGCCGTGACCGGGTCGTACCTGCGGAACGCGCCGCCCGCGATGGTCTCGCCGCCGGAGACGACGACCAGGAACGCCCCGTGGGGCGGGGCGAACTCGTGTGCCGGGAAGCGCGCGAGCTCGTCGTTGGGGCCGTAGCGGGCCGTGTACTCCGCACTGAGGCCGGCCAGCAGCGGTTCCGCCTCGGGATCGCCGACCCCGACGTGGCGCACCTCGTAGCCCGCGTAGTCCGGCACCCCGTAGTCCCGCACCCCGTAGTCCCGCAGCGCGTAGTCCCGCAGCGCGTAGTCCGGCACCGCGTAGTCCGGCACCGCGTAGTCCGGCGCCGTGTAGTCCGGCGCCGCGTGGTCGGGCGCACCACCGCCGGCGCGGCCGCGCTCCCCGCCGTCGCGCTCACGAGGCGCGCCCGCGAGGATCGGGCCGGTTGATCTGCGGCACGCGAAGGCCGGGGACGTTCACGATCTCGCCCCTGGCGTGCGTCTTCCGTGCCACGCCTCCGCGAGCAGCTCGTAGGAGCGGACCCGGTCGGCGTGCCCGTGCGTGATGGTGGTGACGAGCAACTCGTCGGCGCCCGTGACCCGCTGGAGCACGCGCAGCCGCTCCGCGACCGTCTCCGGCGAGCCCGCGAACTGGGTGTCCACGCGGTCGGCCACCAGCTCCCTGTCGGCCTCGCTCCAGACGTGCGCGTCCGCCTCCTCGGGCGTCGGATAGGGGATCGCCCCCTGGCCCGTGCGGATGGCGCGTACCCAGAGGCCGTACGGTTTGGCCAGCTCTCTGGCCGTCTCGTCGTCCTCGGCCACGACCACGTCCGCCGAGACGACGACGTACGGCTCGGACAGCACCTTGGAGGGGGTGAACGCCTCCCGGTAGGCCTCCACGGCCTCCAGCACCGACGCCGGGCTGACGTGGTAGTTGGCGGCGAACGGCAGGCCGCGCTCCCCCGCCACCTTCGCGCTCTGCCCGCCGCTGCTGCCGAGGATCCACAGCTCCACCTCGGCGCCCTCGCCCGGCACGGCGTGCGCCGCGATCCCCTCCGCCGACCGGTAGGTGCCCTCCAGGAAGGCGACGACCTCGTCGACCTGCTCGGCGAAGTCGGGGGTCCGCGCGCCCGGCTGTTGCAGCAGCGCGGCCTGGAGGGCGAGCTGCGGAGAGCGGGCCAGCTCGGCGAAGGAGAACGCGGGCGGGATCAGCAGCCCGTCCACCACCCGGGACTCACGGGGTCCGGAGGTCCGGGCGGCCTCGGGAGCCCGGCCGGCCTCCGCCACAGCCTCCGCCCTGCGCTGCCCGGACCGGCCGAGCCCGAGGTCGATCCGGCCGGGATGGAGCGCGTCGATCAGGCCGAACTGCTCGACCACCGCGATGGGCGTCTGGTGGCCGAGCTGCACCGCGCCGGAGCCCACCCTGATGTGGTTCGTCGCGGCCGCGATGAGGCCGATGAGCACCGCCGGGGCCGAGCTCGCGACGCCGGCCGCGAAGTGGTGCTCGGCCACCCAGTAGCGGAGGTAGCCGAGACGCTCGGCGTGGCGGGCGAGGTCGATGCTGTTGCGCAACGCGTCTCCCGCGCCGCTGCCGGACGGGATCGGGGACAGGTCGAGGATCGACAGGGGAACCGGCCGGTTGCCCGGCTGCGCAGTGCCGACCTGCTGCGCTGTGCTGCCCGGCTGCGCTGTGCTACCCGGCTGCGCAGTGCTGCCCGGCTGCGCAGTGGGCTGTGCTGTCGGCTGGGGAACGCTCATGCCGGCACTCCGGTGCTCGTGACGGTGCTCTGCGGGGTCGTCGCGGTGCTCTGCGGGGTTGGCGCGGTGCTCTGCCGGGTCGCGACGGCGTCCTGCGGGGTCGCGCCGTCCGCCTGCGGGGTCCCGGGCACGGCGGGGAACGGCCTGCTCGGGATCTCCTTGCGCAGCACGGGGGCGATGTCGCTCTGGAACAGCTCCAGCGCCGCCCGATGCTGGGCCCGGGTCAGGCCGTCGGCGTCCGCGCTGAGGTGCATGACCTCGTGCCCGAGCCGGTCGTGGTAGCGGAGGACCTTGTCGATGATCTGCTGCGGGCTGCCGACGAGGATCGAGCCGCGCTCGATGGCGTCCTCCAGCGAGTGGAAGACCGGCTCCACGCCCGACTTGCGAAACAGCGCGACCCGGGCGTCGTAGATCGGCCGGTAGGTCGCGATCGCCTCCTGGGAGGTGCGCGCCGCGTAGAAGCCGGCGCTGCCCGCGCCCACCAGCGCGTCGGCGGGGTCGTGCCCGTAGTGCGCCCACCGTTCGCGGTAGTGGTCGACCAGTTCGGCGTACGGCTCGATGGGGTTGGTGACGTTCGCCGAGAAAAGCGGGTCGCCGTAGCGGGCGGCCAGGTCGACCGAGTCCTTGCTGGTGGCGCTGCCGTGCCAGACCCGGATCGGCTGCTGCAACGGGCGCGGCCAGGTCTCCGCGTCCGTGAGGGACGGCCGGAACCGGCCCTCCCACGTGACCCTGTCCTCCCGCCAGAGCCTGCGGAACAGCTCGTACGCCTCCCGGTTGCGGTCCCACTGGTCCTCGGGGGTGACGTGGAAGAGCCGCGCCTGGGCCGACCCGTTCCCCTTGCCGATGATCAGCTCCAGACGGCCGCCCGACAGGTGGTCGAGCGTCGCGTAGTCCTCGTACGCCCGCACGGGGTCGAGCAGGCTGAGCGTGGTGACGGCGGTGAACAGCCGGATGCGGGAGGTCCGGGCGGCGATGTGACTGAGCACGACGGGCGGCGAGGAGGAGATGAAGGGCCGCTCGTGCCGCTCTCCCACCCCGTAGCCGTCGAAGCCCAGCTCTTCGGCGAGTACGGCGTTGTCCACGACTTCGCGGAACCGCTCGGTGGTGGACCTGGTCTCGCCGGTCAGCGGGTCAGGGCCGTGCGCGATGAGGGTGATGGCGAGGAATTTCACGTGGTCGCATACCTCCCAAAAGGCTTACCTACTAACTATGTAGGAAAACCATGCTTTGTCAACGGCCGCGAGGAAGTCCGCCGCACTGACCGAGGTCGTGGCGGAGCCGATGGCAGGATGCTTGCGACAGGTGCCATGACAGTCACGGCGGCAGGGGACGCCGCCGGACCGCTAAAGAGCCGAAGGAGGGCGATGAGCCGGAAGAACCATCGCGTGGCCGTGCTCGTGCTTGAGGGCGCGAAGCCGCTCGACGTCGGCATCCCCGCGCAGGTGTTCGCCAGCCGGCCGAGCATGCCGTACGAGGTTCGGGTGTGCGGCCCCGCGCCCGGACTGGTGACCGGCGGCGACGGCCTCTCCTATCACGTTGCCGAGGGCCTCGACGCCTTCGAGCAGGCCGACACCATATTCATCCCCGGCTATCGGGAGCCGGCGACCACGGAACCGCCGGCCGCGGTCGTCGCCGCGCTCATGGCCGCCCACGAGCGCGGAACCCGGCTCGCGGCCATCTCGACAGGGGCGTTCGCGCTGGCGGCGACGGGCCTGCTCGACGGCAAGCGGGCGACGACCCACTGGCACTACACGAAGGCCCTCGCCGACAAGCACCCGCTCGTGCGGGTGGACGAGAATGTGCTGTTCGTGGACGAGGGCGACGTGCTGACGTCGGCGGGCGCGGCGTCCGGCATCGACCTGTGCCTGCACCTGGTGCGGCGCGACCACGGCGTCGGGCTGTCCAACCACGTGGCGAGACGGCTGGTGGCGGCGCCCTATCGCAGCGGGGGCCAGGCGCAGTACGTTCCCCGCAGCGTGCCCGAGCCGCTCGGCGACCTGTTCGCCAACACGCGTGAGTGGGCCCTGGCGCACCTGTCCGAACGGCTGACCCTCGAGACCCTCGCCCGCCACGCGCGCGTGTCGGCGCGCACCTTCTCCCGGCGGTTCGTGGAGGACACCGGCTACACGCCGATGCAGTGGGTGCTCCGGGCACGCGTGGACCTGGCACGCGAACTGCTCGAACGCACCGACCTGGGCGTGGAGCAGATCGCCGACCGTGTCGGGCTCGGCACCGGCGCCAACCTGCGCCTGCACTTCCAGCGCATCCTCGGCACCTCCCCCACGGAGTACCGCCACACCTTCTCGGCCTGAGCTTCCCGGCACCCGGGTCATGTGGCGAGATCCTTGCGAACGGTGGCGAAACTTCTGGCTGGATCCTTGCGTACGCTGTCTTTCGAGCCACTGTCGGCCCGGCACCCGGATGCCGATCATGGAGCGCGGAACGAAAGGAACGCCCATGACCCGCATCGCCGTCAACGGATTCGGCCGCATCGGACGCAACACCCTCCGCGCCCTGCTCGAACGTGACAGCGACCTCGAAGTGGTCGCCGTCAACGACCTCACCGCACCCGAGACCCTCGCGCACCTCCTCAAGTACGACAGCGCGCTCGGCCGCCTCGGCCGCTCCGTCGAGGTCGACGGCACCGACCTCGTGGTCGACGGCCGGCGCATCACGGTGCTCGCCGAACGCGAACCCGCCAAGCTCCCCTGGGCCGAGCTCGGCGTCGGTATCGTGCTGGAGTCCACCGGCCGCTTCACGAAGGCGGACGCCGCCCGCGCGCACATCGACGCGGGCGCCAGGCGCGTGCTGGTGAGCGCCCCCTCCGACGGTGCCGACGTCACGCTCGCCTACGGCGTGAACACCGAGGCCTACGACCCCGCCCGGCACGTGATCGTCTCGAACGCCTCGTGCACCACGAACGCCCTGGCCCCGCTGGCGTCCGTGCTCGACGACCTGGCCGGCATCGAGCACGGCTTCATGACCACGGTGCACGCCTACACCCAGGAGCAGAACCTGCAGGACGGCCCGCACCGTGACCTGCGCCGCGCCCGCGCGGCCGGCGTGAACATCGTGCCCACCACCACCGGGGCCGCCAAGGCCATCGGCCTGGTGCTGCCGAACCTCGACGGCAAGCTGTCGGGCGACTCGATCCGCGTGCCGGTCCCGGTTGGGTCGATCGTGGAGCTGAACACCACCGTCTCACGCGAGGTCACCCGCGACGAGGTGCTCGCGGCCTACCGCGCCGCCGCCGACGGCAGGCTCAAGGGCATCCTCGAATACGCCGACGAGCCGCTGGTCTCCAGCGACATCACCGGTCAGCCGACGTCGTCGATCTTCGACGCCGCCCTCACCCGCGTCCACGGCAGGCACGTCAAGGTGGTGGCGTGGTACGACAACGAGTGGGGCTTCTCGAACCGGGTCGTCGACACGCTGGAGCTGCTCGCACGCGACTGAGCCCGCCGCACGCGCGGCTCACATCGTGAGCTGGTGGTGCCGCCCGGTGCGCCACTCGACCAGCAGCACCGTGGCGTCGTCCTGCAGTTGGCCGCGCTGGTAGGACAGGATCGAGTGGATCAGGCGGCGCAGGGTCTCCGGGGCGGAGACGCCGTCGGTCTCCCGCCGGATGACGAAGTCGGCGAAGCGGTCCAGCCCGAACCTGTCCCCGTCCGGGGTCTGTGCCTCGACGATGCCGTCGGTGTAGAACAGCAGCCGGTCGCCGGGCTCGAGCTGGCGGCGCGCGAGCACGGCGGCCGGGCCCAGGCGGAGACCCATCGGGGTGTCCGGCGGGGAGTCCAGCACGGAGGCCACCCGCCCCTGCCGCAGGACGAGCGGCGGAGGGTGCCCCCGGTTCACCCAGGTCAGCCATCCGGTGCGGAGATCCAGGTCGGCCAGGACCCCGGTGGCGAAGCGTGAGGTGCCGAACTCTCCGGCGATCGCCTCGTCGATCGCGTCGCTGACCTCGAGCAGCCCGACCCGGCGCCGGCGGCGGTTGTTGCGGTAGGCGCTCAGGGCGATGGCCGCGGTCAGCCCGGCGGAGGTGTCGTGCCCCATCGCGTCGAAGATTCCGACGTGGAGGGTGGCGCCGTCGAGGGCGTAGTCGAAGGCGTCACCGCCGACGCGGTAGGCCGGCTCCAGCGCGGCGCTGACCGTCATCGTGTCGGTCGCGAAGTTCCTGATGGGCAGCAGGGTCCACAGCATCTCGGCCGACAGGTGCATCTCCTCGGTACGCACCAGCCGGACGAAGGCGTCGCTGTAGGCGCGCTTGCTCACCACCAGCAGCGCGACCAGGCTGCCCAGCTCGGTCGCGATCCGCTCGGTGGTTTCGTCCATCACGGGCACGGTCACGCCGAGCACCCCGACCCGTTCGGTGCCGTTCAGCATCGGCACCCACAGGCGCCGCGCTCCCTCGCTGCCGAGCGGTTCCGCGGCTTCGGCGGCGAACGGGTCGGTGGCGGGACGGGCCTGGACGATCTCCAGGTTGCGGTAGGCGCGCCCGGCCAAGGTCGTGTCGATGGAGACGCGGCTCAGCGGCTCGCCGTACGCGTCGCGCTGCCCGGGCAGCGGCACGAGATACAGCGGCCGCAGGCTGGCCACGTAGATCATGACCTCGGTGAAGCCGAGCGGCCTGACGTGCTCGATCACGGAGAGCGCCAGGTCGTCCAGCGGCGTCAGATGATGATCGCGCACCAGACCGCCCCAGATGCGCCCGACATCAGGACACCTGTTGACCTGCCGCGGCACATTCCCGACGCTACCCGGCCCCGCTTCATGCGGAGCCAATGTGCAGGGCGTACGGAGGCCAGCACCGGCGGGCGCGGCCCGCTCTTAAGACAACCCTCATGCAGATGGTCTAGCGTCCCGCCGACGTCACCTCAGGAGAGGAAGGCAATCGTGGGACACGATCACCGGGGCACTGTGGGACACGATCACGAGAGCGCTGCGGGACACGATCACGAGGGCCAGAGGGTCAGCCGACGGACCGCCGTCGCCGGGATCGGCGCGATCGGGCTCGGCGCTCTGCTGTCGGCCTGCGGCACGAAGGCCGGTGACTCGGCCCCGGTCACGACCACGTCGGGAGCCACGGTCTCGATCACACCGACGACGAGCACGTCGGCCGGCTTGACCGGCCTATTCGCCGGTTCCAACACCTGTGTCCTGACGCCCGCGACCACCCAGGGGCCGTACTACTTCGACGCCGACAAGATCCGCTCCGACATCCGCGAGGACCGGCAGGGCAGGCGGCTCAAGGTCGCCATCAAGGTGCAGGACAGCGAGAAGTGCGAGCCGATGGCGAACGCCGTCGTCGAGATCTGGCACTGCGACGCGGCGGGCCTCTACTCGGGAGCCGAGGCGCAGTCGAGCGGGGCAGGGCGGGCGGCGGTGCGGCCCGGGGCCCGGCGGGCCGCCGCCCTCGGGCATGCCGGCCGGAGGACCCGGCGGGGCGCCTCCCTCCGGCATGCCGCCGGGAGGACCCGGCGGCGGGCCCTCCGTGAACGACGGGATGGCCGACCTCACCCCCACCGACGACAAGCGCTACCTGCGCGGCGCCCAGGTCACGGACGAGAACGGCATCGTCGAGTTCACCACGATCTGGCCCGGCTGGTATCGAGGCCGCACCGTGCACATCCACGCGATGGTGCATGTCGGCGACCAGCGCACGCTGACGACACAGGTCATGTTCGACGAGGACCTGAACGCGAAGGTGTTCAAGGAGAAGCCGTACTCCGGGCACACGGGCAGGGACACCTTCAACGACCGCGACACCATCTACAAGCCCAGCATGCTGATGAAGGTGAGCGAGGACGGCGACGGATACCTGGCCGTGATCACGTTCGCCGTCGATCCCGACAAGAACGGGAAATAGGGCATTGCTCTCGGCAGGCCGCCGGGCTTCGACGGACACCGGAGGCGCGAGCGGCACCCCGCCGTAGGTCCCGCCGTGGGTCCCGCCGTCGGCGCGCTCCCGGCTCCTCGCTCTCGCCGCGGCGTCCATCGGGTCCCATGGCGCCGATCTTGCCGCGGCGGTTCGCCCGATATGTGGGAGACTGAGCCCCTGTGACCCCCGTGCTCGACCTCGCCGGAATTTTCGTATTCGCCCTGTCAGGCGCGCTGGAGGGCGTACGCAAACGGCTCGACGCGGTCGGCATCGCGGTGCTCGCGTTCTTCACCGCCGTCGGCGGCGGCATCGTACGCGACCTGTTCATCGGCGTGCAGCCCGCCGCGCTGCGGGACACGTGGTATCTCCTCGTGCCGATCGCGGCCGCCGTCATCGCGTTCTTCTGGCATCCCCAGGTCGAGCGGGCGATGCCCGGGGTGCTGGTCTTCGACGCGGCAGGCCTCGGCCTGTTCTGCGCGGTCGGGACATCCAAGGCGCTGCACTACGGCCTCGCGCCGATGCACGCCGTGTTCCTCGGGGTCTGCACGGCGGTCGGCGGCGGCGTCATCAGGGACGTCCTGTCCGGCGAGAAGCCGAGCCTGCTGTACGACCGGGAGCTCTACGCCGTGCCCGCGATGCTCGGCTCGGCGACGATGGCCGTGCTGTACGCGCTGGGGGTGCGGGGGTTCGTCGCCACCCTGTCCTCGGCGGTGCTCGCCTTCGCGTTCCGCATGCTCGCCATGCGGTACCGCTGGCGCGCGCCCCTGGCCAGGGCGTCGGCGGGAGGGAGTGAGCGGCGAGGGCGGCACCGGCCACGACCCAGGAGCGGGCACCGACGAGAACGCCGGACGGCCGCTTTCGAGCGAGAGCAGATGGGGACCCGGCGGAACCTCACGAGGAACTAGCATGACGACCGGGGTCACAGCCCCGGCGCCACCGCTCGGCACCCGCGGTCGCCCGCACCGGCAGGCGACCGGGGCCGCGCCCGGTCCGCGAGTGCGTGCGGGGGCGCGCCTGCCGACACCGGAGGAGAGACGGTGAGCATCATCCTGCCCGAGGATCCGTTCCACCGGAGGCTGCACCATGTGGCACCGGCCGGCCTGACCTCCGATACGGCGCAGACGGGCGGAATGCGGCGCCAGGCCGCCATCAGCGGTGCCACCGTCGGTGCGAGACGGCTGTGGATGGGCCAGACCCTCGTGGCTCCGGCGACCGTCTCCGCCAACCACCACCACGGCGACTCCGAGACCGCGATCTACGTGGTCAGCGGCACACCGTCGTTCGTGTTCCTCGACGTCGACGCCGACGAGCCGCACGAGGTGCGCATCGACACGAAGCCGGGCGACTACATCTTCGTGCCTCCGTTCGTGCCGCATCGAGAGGAGAACCCCGACCCCGACCTGGAGGCCGTGGTCGTCATCGCCCGGAGCACCCAGGAGGCGATCGTGGTCAACCTGCCCGAGCTCAAATGGACCGGCCCGGTCCGGACGACTGCCGGGCCGGGAACGCACCCGGAGTAGCGATGGGTGACGTGCGGGTGGAGGTCGAGGGAACGATCACCACGATCTGGATGGACCGGCCCGACCGGCGCAACGCCGTCGACCGGGCCATGGCCGCGGAACTGCGGGCGGCGTTCGAGGAGTTCGAGGCCGACCCGGGCCGGCGGGTGGCGATCCTGGCCGGCAGCGGCGGCACCTTCTGCGCGGGCGCCGACCTGACCGCGGTCGGGGATCCCGAGCGGCGCAACGAACTGGATCCCGAGGGAGGCGGCAGCGGCCCGATGGGGCCGACCCGGATGCGGCTGAGCAAGCCGCTGATCGCCGCGATCAGCGGGTACGCGGTCGCGGGCGGGCTTGAGCTGGCGCTGCTGGCCGACCTGCGGATCGTCGAGTCCGACGCGGTGCTGGGGGTGTTCTGCCGTCGCTGGGGGGTGCCGCTCATCGACGGCGGCACGGTCCGGCTGCCACGGATCGTCGGCCTGGGCCGCGCCCTGGACATGATCCTCACCGGCCGTCCGGTGCGGGCCGACGAAGCACTCGCGATCGGGTTGGCCAACCGGGTCGTCGAGCCTGGCCGGGCGGTCGAGGCGGCCCGCGAGCTGGCCGGGCAGATCGCGGCGTTCCCCTTCGAATGCGTCCTGGCCGACCGGGCCTCCACCTACGCCTCCCTGGATCTGCCCCTGGCCGAGGCGTTGCGCGCCGAGGGGGCGGCGGGCGTCCCGATCGTGGAGCGCGAGGGCGTGACCGGCGCCGCCCGTTTCGCCGCCGGCGCCGGCCGGCACGGCGTTTTCCCCACTCACCCCTCCGGGCCGGGGCCGGCGTAGGCGGCGGCCGGTTCCTGCCCTAAGCGCCCTCCGGCCCGAGGCGGCGCAGGACCTCCAGCACCGATGCCGGGCGGGCCAGCACCTCGGGAGACAGGGAGACGTACAGCTGGATCGTCGTGACGGCCGGGTGGTGGAACCGCCGGATCTTCTCACGGCACTCCTCCGGCGTGCCGCTGACGAACAGCTCGTCCACCAGCGCGCCCGGCAGCGCGTCCTCGGCGCCGAGCCGGTCACCGCGCTCCCATCGCGCGTGCGTCTCGGCGAGCAGGTCCGCGTGGCCGAGCCACTCGTGGAACGCCTTGTACGGCGCCCGGTTGAGGATCCAGGCGAGGAACGGCCGGGTGGCCCGCCGGACGAAGGCGGGGTCGTCGCTCGGGCACACGAAGACCTTCACGACGAGCTCCTTGCCCGGCGGTCGCGGGCCCACCGCCTCGGCGATCTTCGGAACGTCGGAGGCGAACAGCAGGTTGGAGATGGCGCCGTCCCCCTCGGTGAAACCCAGGCGGAGCATGCCGGGGCGCAGGGCGCCCACGAGGACCTTGGGCGGCGGCGACGGCGTCCACGGCAGCCGGTAGCCGGTGATGTCGAAGGTGTCGAACGGCCCGGTGACCTGCTCGCCCCGCAGAGCACGTGTGAGGAAGCGCACCACGTCGCGGGTCCGCTTGAACGGCTCCTCGAACGGGATCCCGTTGATGTCGCTGACGTGGGCGGGCACGGAGGCGCCGACGCCGAGCAGGACCCGCCCGGGGGCCGCCTCGGCCAGCGTCGCGGCGGTCTGCGCGAGTACGGCCGGGCCGCGCGTGTAGACGGGCACGATCCCGGTGGCCAGGCGAAGCGAGGACGACCAGGCGGCGGTCAGCGCGAGCGGCGTGAAGGCGTCGGTCCCGCCTCCTTCCGCGGTCCACACGTCGCCGTATCCCAGGTCGGGCAGCCGTTCGACGATCGGCCGGTGCTCGCGCAGCGGGATGCCGGGCAGCGGCAGTGTGACCCCCCAGTTCGGCGTCATCGTCCGCTCACCCACACCGTCGTCAGGTCGAGGAACCACGACTTGGGCTGCACGAGGCCGTGGACGGTGGGCGCGAGGGCCCGGGGGTTGCGGTCGTTGACCACGAACAGCCACGGCGCGTCCCGGGTGACCAGGTCGAGCGCCTGCCGGTACGTCGCGGCGCGGCCGTCCACGTCGGGCGACTCGGCCGCGATCTTGAACAGCGCGTCGACCTTCTTGTTCGAGTAGTGCCCGGTCCAGAAGGGGCTGCCCGAGCCCAGGAACAGCGGCAGCAGCGCCTCCGACTGGAAGAGCGTGGTCGACTGGGCGATCGCGTCCGCGCCGTACGGCACCTTGCCGGACGCCTCCTGGCCGAGCAGCGCCGACCACTCGATGGTCTTGATGTTCACCCTGATGCCCACGGCGGCGAGGTCGCGTTGCAGGCTCTCGGCGATCGGCACAGGAGTGAGGTTGCCCGAGCCACCGGTGGGCACGACGACCGTGGTGTCGAAGCCGCCGGGCACCCCGGCCTCGGCGAGCAGGCTCTTCGCCTTCGCCGGGTCGTAGGAGTAGACGTCGCCCTTCGGGTCGTACGCCGCCGTGGCGCGGGGCGCGGCCTGGTGGGCGGGGTCGGCGGTGCCCCTGAGCAGGTCCTTCGCCAGCGCCTCCCGGTTGATGGCGTAGTTGGCGGCCCGGCGGACGCGGACGTCGTTCCACGGTTTCCGGGATGTGTCGAGGATCCAGTACCAGATGTGGTCGTAGCCGTTGGTGGGCACCTGGAACCCGGCGTCCTTCAGCGCCGTCACGTCGTCGGGGGTGGGGTACTCGATCCAGTTGACCTCCCCCGCCCGCAGCGCCGCGACGCGGGCGGCCGGGTCGGGATCGGCTTGAGCACGAGCCGGTCGAGCTTCGGCGCCGTCCCCCAGTAGCCGGTGAACGGCAGCAGCTCCAGCTGGCGGCCCTGCCTAACGGAGCCGAAGCGGAAGGGGCCGGTGCCCACCGGGTGGGTCCCGAAGTCACCGCGCTTCACCGCGGCCGGGCTGACGATGTAGACGTGGGTCAGGTCGTCGGGCAGGTGGCCGTTCGGGGTTTTGGTGACGATCTCGACGTGCCGGTCGTCGACCTTCCGGTAGGAGGCGAACGTGCCGGTGTACTCGCTCGCCGCGCTCTGCAGGGCGGGCGTCGCGTATGGGTCGCCCTTCTTCAGGTAGCGGTCGAGGTTGAAGATCACCGCGTCGGCGTCGAACGGCGTGCCGTCGTGGAACTTCACCCCCTGCCGCAGCTCGAACGTCCAGGTGCGGCCTTCGGCGTCGTGGGTCCACGAGGTGGCCAGCGCACCGGTGACGGGCGGCACGCGGTCGGCCCGGGTGAGGTCGTAGTGGGTCAGGCCCTCGAAGAGCTGGAACCCCACGAAGCGGGTGCCCTCGAAGCCCTGGCCGTTGAGCATGCCGTCCAGGTTGGGCAGGTCGCTGGAGGTCATGCCCACGACGAGCGTGCCGCCCCTTCCCCGCGTCGCCGGTCCCGTGGAGCCGGCGGCGTCCGTGGCGGACGCCTGGCACCCGGTCGACAGCGCGGCCACGAGAAGCGCGGTCACGGCCCTCAGCGTTCTTTTCATGGTCTTTCCTTCTATGGTGATGTGACGCGGCCGTCGCGCATGACGAGCACCCGGTCGCACAGGTGCTCCACCACGGCCGGGTCGTGGGAGATGAACAGGTAGGCGACGCCGGTGTCACGCTGCAGACCGGCGAGCAGGTTGAGGATCTGCGCCTGGACGCTCCTGTCGAGGGCCGACACCGCCTCGTCGCACACCACCAGGTCGGGGCGGGTGGCCAGAGCGCGGGCGATGGCCACCCGCTGGACCTGGCCGCCGGACAGCTCCGAAGGGCGGCGGGCGGCGTGGCCGGCGGTCAGGCCGACCTGCTCGAGCAGCTCCGCGACGCGTGCGCGGACCTCGCCCCGACGCCATCCGTGGGCGCGAAGGTTGAACGCGATCGACTGGGCCGCGGTCAGCCGGGGGTTGAGCGAGGTGCGCGGGCTCTGCGGGACGAATTGGAGCCGCGCGCGCAGCGGGCGCAGGCGCCGCGGGGGCAGCGCGGTCAGCTCCTGCCCGTCGAACCACACGGTCCCGTCGTCCGGCCGGGTCAGCCCCAGCACGATCCGGGCGACCGTGGACTTGCCGGAGCCCGAGGCGCCGACAAGCCCGAGCGTCTCGCCATGCCGTACGGCGAAGCCGACCCCGTCGGCGGCCACCACACCGGAGGGGAAACGCTTCACCAGGCCCTCGGCGGCCAGCAGCGGTGTGTCAGACATGGCAGGCCGCCCGGTGAGTCTCGCCGGTGAGTTCCGGCCGCACCTGCCGGCAGGCGTCGCGGACCAGCGGGCAGCGCGACGCGAACGCGCAGCCGTGCGCCGGGCGTTCTGCGGGTTCCGGCGGCCGGCCGGGGATGACCGGGAGGGCTCCCCGGGGGACGCCGGGCGCGGGCTCGGCGGCGAGCAGTCCCCGGGTGTAGGGGTGCCGGGGGCTGGACAGGACGCTCGCGGCGGGCCCGTGCTCGACGATCCGTCCCGCGTACATCACCGCGACCACGTCGTCGAGCCGCCGGGCGACGCCGATGTCGTGCGTCACGAGCAGCAGCGAGCGCCGGGTGAGGAGGGCGAGCACCCGCTGGGTGGTGGCGGGGTCGAGCGCGCTCGTGGCTTCGTCGGCGACGACCAGCTCGGGGTCGCAGGCGGTGGCGACCGCGATCAGCGCGCGCTGCCGCAGCCCGCCGGACAGCTCGTGCGGGTAGGCGCGGGCGACCCGGGCGGGGTCGGCCACCCCCGCACGGGCCAGCAGGGCGAGGGGGTCGCCGCCGGTTCTGTGGTGGCGCAGCACCTCCCTGATCTGCGCGCCCACCCGGCGCAGCGGGTCGAGTGCGGCCCCGTGGTCCTGCGGGACGAGCCCGATGGACCGTCCCCGGACGCGAGCGGCGTCGGCGCCGCCGAAGGTCGCCGTGCCGGTCACCGCCGCGTGCCGACCGAGCAGGCCCAGCGCGGCGCGCACGGTGAGCGACTTGCCGCTGCCCGACTCGCCCACCAGCACGAGCGTCCCCCCGGGCGGGACGGCGAGGTCCACGCCGTCGACGAGGCGGACGCCCCCGATGGTCACGGTCAGGTTCGTGATCGTCAGCCCGCTCATCGCGTCGTCCTGCCGAGCGCGGTGAAGGCCAGGGAGACCACGAAGATCACGATCGCGGGGACCACGGCGACGCCCGGCGCGCTGAAGGCGTAGGGCCGGAGTTCGTTCAGCATCGAGCCCCACTCGGCCGTGGGCGGGGCGACGCCGAGCCCGAAGAACGACAGGCCCGCCGCGTACACGATGGCGAGGCCCACCAGCGCGGTGCAGTACGTGAGCACGACGGGGAGGACGACGGGCAACACCTGCCGGGTCGCCACCGCGAGACGGCCGGCGCCGCTCGCCCGCGCGGCCTCCAGATAGTCGGCGCTCCTGATCCGGCGGACCTCGGTGAGTGCCACCCGGGCCACGGCGGGGGTGAGCACCACCGACAGCGAAACCGCCGTGCCGGCGAAGCCGGGGCCGAGTGCCGACGCGACGGCCATGGCCAGCAGGACGGCGGGGAACGCGTAGAGCACGTCGAGCACGCGCATGATGAGATTCTCGAGACGGCGGCCGCCGAGACCGGCGGGCACGCCGAGCGCGGTGCCGAGCACCAGCGCGGTCAGGACGGGCAGCGCGCCGCCCGCGAGGGAGACGCGGGCGCCCCAGACGACGCGGCTCAGCAGGTCGCGCCCCTGCCCGTCGGTCCCGAGGAGGTGTCCGGGGCTGCCCGGCGGCAGCAGCCGCGCGTGCAGGTCCCCGGCGGCCGGGCCGTACGGCGCGACGACGGGCGCGAGGACCGCGGCGAGCGCCACCGCCGCGATGAGGAGGGCCGCACCGCCCCTCACGTACGCGCCCCTCACGACCGGACCCGGGGGTCGACGGCGGCGTGGGCGGTGTCGACGAGGAGGTTGACTCCGACGAAGCACACCGCCACGGCGAGCACCCCCGCCTCGACGACCGGGAGGTCGCGCTGCGACAGTGCCTGGAAGAGCGCCGAGCCGAGGCCGGGCCAGGAGAAGACGGTCTCGACGAACACCGCGCCCTCGACCAGGTAGGCGAGCTGCAGGCCGCCGATGGTGAGGAGCGAGGGAACGGCGTTGTGCGCGGCGTGCGCGAGCACCACACGCTCGGGTAGGCCGCAGGCGCGCAGGTGCTCGACCAGGCCGCCGCCGAGCAGGTCCGCGAGGACGGTGCGGGCCGTCCTCGCGATCAGCCCCATGGGGACGAGCGCGGCGGCGGCCGAGGGCAGGACGAGGTGGAGCAGCAGGTCGCCGACGCCTCCGGGATCGAACGCGTCGTGCATGCCTCCGGTCGGGAGCCGCCCCACGGCGAGGACGACGAGCACCAGGGCCACGGCGTACTGCGGCGCGGAGACGGCGACGGTGGACAGGGCGTCGCAGATCCGCCCGGGGAACCGGCCGGGGAAGGCGGCCCCCGCCGCGCCGAGCGCCAGCCCGCCGGCGACCGCCAGCGCGAAGGCCGCCGCGGCGAGGATCAGTGTGTTGCCGAGCGCGGCGGCGAGGATCTCCGACACCGGCCGCTGGCGCGCGATGGACGTGCCGAGGTCACCGGCGACCGCGTGCCGCAGCCAGGTGAGGTACTGCAGCGGGACGGGTTCGTGCAGGCCGAGGCGCTCGGCGAGCTCCCGGCGCGCCTCCGGTGTGGCGGCGGGGCCGAGCAGGCTGGTCAGGGGATCGCCGGGGATGAGCTTGATCGTGGCGAACACGACCAGGGTCACGCCGAGGAGTGTGGGCAGCGCGAGCAGGGCGCGCCGCAGAACGAAGCTGTACATTTCCCATCAAACCTGGCGGGATCTCCCGAGCATTAGCCAGGTCTGCGTTCATGCTGTTAGTGGAGGTATCAGGATGGCGGACGCGCGCCGCGCCCTCGGCGAGTTCCTGCGGGCGCATCGTGAACTGGTCCGTCCGGACGAGGTCGGACTGCCCGCCGGGTCCCGGCGCCGCACTCCCGGGCTGCGGCGCGAGGAGGTCGCGGCCATGGCGGGTGTGGGGGTGGCCTGGTACAGCTGGCTCGAGCAGGGACGGGTCACCGCCTCGCGCCAGGTGCTGGAGGCGGTCGCCCGCGTCCTGCGCCTCGACGACGACGCGGTGCGGCACGTCCTCACGCTGTCGGGCCTGGCCGCACCGGCCCCGGCCGCGCCGCTGAACCCGGCGCTGCTCGCCGCCGTCCGGACCCTGCTGGACAGCTGGCCGACGAGCCCGGCCGTCCTGCTCGACGACCACTTCGACATGCTGGCCTGGAACGACGCCTACCGCGCCCTGTGGGGAGACCCGGCCGGCATCCCCGAACCCCGGCGCAACCTGATGTGGGTGATGGCCGCCGACCCGCATGCACGCGCCCTCCTGCGCGAGTGGGAGCCGCTGGCCATGACGGTCTTCCAGCAGTTCCGGAGTCAGGCGTCGGTCACCGACGTCCGGACCAGCGAGGTCTACGCGCTGCTGGAGCGGGACCGGCCCGATCTGACGCACTGGTGGCAGTGCCCGTCCGTGTCGACGCTCACCATGCGGGAGGCGACCGCCGACACTCCGGCCGGGCCGGTCACCCTGCTCTTCTCACTGATCCGCCCGGTCGACGATCCTCGTGCCCTCGTCCTGCTGCAGACCCCCGCCTCGCCGGCGGACCGGGACCGCATGAGTGAACTCACCGAGTTGTGCGCATAGCGCGCAATCGTGCGGCATGGTAACGTCGCGGCATTCCATCCGGACGGCCATGAACACGAGGTGAGTCCGACGGCCGAGACCTCCCCCACGATCGTGCTGGTCCACGGCGCCTGGCACGGCGCCTGGGCCTGGGATCCCATCGTCCCCCTGCTCCGCGCCCAGGGTCTGCGGACCCGCGCGGTGCACCTGCCCGGCGTCGGCCGGGCCCCGGGCCGCCACGACCTGGCCGGCCACGCCGCCTTCCTGCGGGCCGCGCTCGCCGAGGTGGACGGGCCGGCCGCGGTGTGCGCCCACTCGTACGGAGGGGCGGTGGCCACCGAGGCCGCCGCCGCCCCCAACGTGACGGCGCTCGTCTATCTCGCCGCGTTCCAGCTTGAGCCCGGTGAATCGTGTGTCGACGCCAACAAGCCCGCCCGGGCCCCGGCGTCATCGGACACAGCGCCGCCGGACCCGTCGCTCGCGGCCGTCCGCGAGGGCGACTACCTGTACGTCTCCGAGGCGGCGGCGCGCCACATGTTCTACGGCGGCTGCACCGAGGAGCAGACGATCCGGGCGGCGGCACGGATCACGCCGGAGCACGTCAGGACCGTCGCCGCCCCTGTGACGCGGGCCGCCTGGCACGACATCCCCTCGACCTACGTGGTGTGCCTGCGCGACCAGGCCATTCCGGCGCAAGCGCAGCGGGCGATGGCGGAGCGGGCGGCCGCCCGGGTGGAGATCGACACCGCCCACTCCCCGATGCTGTCCCATCCCGCCGAGCTGACGGCCGTGCTCGCGGCCGCCGTCCGCCGCGATGGCTGAGCGGCCGTCGCCCGCCGCGCGCCGCGACCAATATCCTGGGGGCGTCGCGGACGACATCGAACGCCGCGGCGGACCAGGACCACCTCGTCGGACAGCGGACAGGGAGAGTGGCGGCGGTGTCGCGGACCAGCGCGGACAAGCCCGAGCAGGGTTCTCGGACCGAGCAGCGGCCGCCTCACTTCGTCCAGTCGCTCGAACGCGGGCTCGCGGTCATCAGGGCCTTCGACCACACGCGGCGTCAGCTGACGCTCGCCGAGGTCGCCAAGATCACCGGCCTTGACCGCGCGGCCGCCCGGCGCTTCCTGCTCACGCTCGTCGACCTCGGCTACATGATGACCGACGGCCGGCTCTACTCGCTGCGCCCGCGCATCCTGGAGCTGGGCTACGCCTACCTGTCCAGCCTGAGCCTGCCGGAGGTGGCGCAGCCGCACATGGAGCGGCTCGTCGCCGAGGTGCACGAGACCTGCTCGCTCGGCGTGCTCGACGGCGAGGACGTCGTCTTCGTCGCCCGCGTGCCCGTCAAGCGCCTGATGACCGTGCCCATCATGGTGGGCAGCCGGTTCCCCGCCTACCCGACCTCCATGGGCCGGGTGCTGCTCGCCGGACAGCCCGACCAGTGGCTGAACGGCTACCTCGCCTCGGCACACCTCGAGCCGATCACCGACCGCACCGTCACCGACCCCGCCCGCCTGCGCGCGCTCGTCGACGAGGCCAGGGACCAGGGGTGGGCGATCGTCGACCAGGAGATCGACGACGGCTCCCGCTCGATCGCCGTCCCCGTCCATGACGGAAGCGGGCACGTCGTCGCCGCGCTCAACGTGTCGATGCTGGCCGGACGGGGCACCGCCGAGACCATGCGCGACTTCCTGCCCGCCATGCGGCGCGCGGCTGACCAGATCGAGGCGGACCTGCGCCCCGGCTCACAGCATCAGGAGATCGGCCTGATCGGATAGCGGCGCGGGTCCCCGGAAAGGACCCCCGTGACCGTGACCTCCCATCACGCCGACCTCGGCGACGTCCGCGTCTTCTACCGCCGCGCCGGCACGGCCGACCGGCTGCTGGTGCTGCTGCACGGCTGGCCGCAGACCGGCCACTGCTGGCGGCACCTCATGGAACCGCTCGCCGAGCGGTACACCGTGGTCGCCCCGGACCTGCGCGGCTACGGGCGCTCGGGCAAGCCGGGCGCCGGGTACGACAAGCGGACCGTGGCCGCCGACATGTCCCGGCTCGTCCGCGCACTCGGGTTCCGGTCGGCGGCCGTCGTCGGCCACGACCGGGGCGCCCGCGTGGCGCACAGGTGGGCGCTCGACCGGCCGGAGGACGTCGGCCACCTCGCGCTGCTCGACATCCTGCCGACGCGCGAGGTGATGAACTCCTTCGACCGGCACTCGGCCGCCGCCATGTGGCACTGGTTCTTCCACCTGCAGCCGGACCTGCCTGAGCTGCTCATCGCCGGCAACGTCGAGGCGTATCTGCGCTTCTTCTTCGATCGGCAGTCGCACGTCGCCGGCGCGGTCGACGAGGCCGCCATGACCGAGTACGTCGAGGCCTTCTCCGACCCCGACGCGCTACACGCCTCACTCGAGGACTACCGGGCCGGGTTCCGCCAGGACCTCGACGCCGACGAGGAGGACGCCCGCGCGGGCAGGCGGCTGACCCAACCGCTCCTGCTGCTGTGGGGCGCCCAGGGCGGCCTCGGCGGCATCGACGTGCCGGGCGTCTGGTCCGGCTACGCCGAGCGGGTGACCGGCGCCGCTGTCGAGGAGTGCAAGCACTTCCTGCCGGAGGAGCAGCCCGAGCGGGTGCTGCGCCGCCTGCGCGCGTTCCTGCCGGGCTGGGACTGAACCGACCGGAACTCAACCGACCGGGACTGGGCCCACCGGGTCTGTGCCCACCGGGACTGTGCCCACCGCAAATTAGGCCGACCGGGACGAATTCGCTCCCCCGCATTGCAATGGGCGCAGTGTCGTGTTTATTATCCGCACAATAGTGCGCATAGCGCACAGAACGGAGGCGTTGTGAGCCGTCCCCTCACCCTCTGCGCCATGACGATCCGCGGCGCGTCGTTCGCCGAGCGGCTGGAGGCCGCCGCGGCCGCGGGGTTCGACTCCATCGGACTGGCCCTGGAGCAGTACCGGCGGGCCCGCATCGACGGCCTGAGCGACGCGGACATGCGATCGATGCTGAAGGACCATGGCCTGCGCGTCGCCGAGATGGAGGCACCCTGGGACTGGGCCGATCCGGCGCGCGACGAGGAGGGCGACGCGCTGTTCCACGCGCTGGAGGCCCTGGAGTGCGACCAGCTCAACGCCGTGCAGTTCGCCGCGCACCCGCCCGCGCGGCTCGCCGAGCGGTTCACCCGGCTGTGCGGGCGCGCCGCGGACCGGGGGGGTGCGGATCGCGGTGGAGTTCATGCCGTTCAGCGAGATCAGGACCCTGGCGGACGCGTGGCGGCTGGTCGCGGATTCGGGCGCGCCCAACGCGGGCGTGCTCCTCGACAGCTGGCACCACCGCCGTTCCGGCGGCTCAACGGCCGGCCTCGCGGCCGTGCCGCCCGACCGGGTCTTCTCGGTCCAGCTCAACGACGCCCTTCCCACTCCCCTCGCCGACCTCCGCCAGGAGGCACGCCACCTGCGCCTGCCGCCCGGCGACGGCGCCGTCGCCTTCGTCCGCGCGCTGCTGGACCTCGGCGTGACGGCGCGCATGTCCGTGGAGGTGTGGTCGGACGACCTGGAACGGCTCCCTCCGGCGCAGGCGGCCGTCGTCGTGCACGACGCGACCCGGCGCGTGCTGGCCGCGGCCGGCCTGCCGCGCCCATGACCCGCAGTCCCATCGATGGAAAGGAGGCGCCGATGCCGAGCGCCGATCACGACGAGATACGCGAACTGATCGAGAACTGGGCTCTCTGGCGCGACGCCGGCGACTGGGAGCGGTTCACCACCGTGTGGCATCCCGACGGCGTCATGCAGGCCACCTGGTTCCAGGGCGGCTACCGGGAGTTCATCGAGGTCAGCCGCCAGGGCTTCGAGCGGGGCGTGCGGATCTGGCACTTCCTCGGCGGCACCTCCGCGGACGTGGCCGGCGACCGCGCGATCGCCCAGACCAAGATGACGATCACGCAGCGCGCGGTCGTGGACGGCGTCGAGTGTGACGTCGTGTGCACCGGGAGGTTCTACGACTTCCTCGAACGCCGGTCGCGCTGGGGCCTGGTGCTGCGGCAGCCGATCTACGAGCGCGACCGCATCGACCCCGTCGACCCGGCCGCCCGGCTCCGGCTCGACGCCGGACGGCTGGCGGCCCTCCCCGAGGGCTACCGCCACCTCGCCTACCTGCAGACGGGGCTCGGCTACCAGGTGAAGCGCGACATGCCGCAGCTCACCGGCGAGGCGGTCGAGGACCTGTACCGGCGGGGCCGCGAGTGGCTCGCCCCCGTGGGCGCCTGATATGCCGTTCGTCCACGAGCAGGCCGCGTCGCGGGTGGTGTTCGGCACGGGCGCCCTGGAGTCCGTGGCCGGCGAGGTGGAGCGCCTCGGCTCCGCCCGGGTGCTGCTGATCTGCGACCGCCACAGCCGTCCGTACGGCGACGCGGTGGCGGCGGCGCTCGGCGGGCGGCTGGCCGGGCGCATCGGCGAGACGGCCACGCACGTCCCGGCCCCGCTGGCCCGCGCGGCCGCGGAGCGGGCGGCGGAGTGCGACGCCGACCTGCTGGTGTCGGTGGGCGGCGGCTCGGCGACGGGCCTCGCTAAGGCCGTCGCCCTTCATCGGCGGCCGGAGCGGCGGCTGCGGATCCTGGCCGTGCCCACCACGTACGCCGGAAGCGAGATGACCCCCGTCTGGGGGGTCACCGAGGACGGGCGCAAGCGGACCGGCCGCGACCCGGCCGCCCAGCCGGTCACCGTCGTGTACGACCCCGCACTGACCGTCGCGCTCCCGCCCGGCCTGTCGGCGGCCAGCGGCATGAACGCGCTGGCCCACCTGATCGAGGCGGGGTACGCGCCCGGCGTCTCGCCCCTGGTGGCGGCGGCGTCGGCCGAGGGGGCCGGCCTGCTCGCCCGCGCGCTGCCGGAGGTGGCGGCCGACCCGACCGGCCTCGCCGCCCGCGAGGACGCCCTGCGGGGCGCGTGGCTGGCCGGGTGGGCGCTCGGCGTGGCGCCGATGGGGCTGCACCACGAGATCTGCCACGTGCTCGGCGGCGCCTACGGCCTGCCCCACGCGGCGACCCATTCGGCCGTCCTGCCGTACGTCGCGGCCTACAACCGGCGTGCCGCGCCCGGGCCGCTCGGCCGGATCGCGGCGGCCCTCGGCGCGGACGACGCCGCGGCCGGCCTCTGGGACCTGCGGACCACCGTCGGCGCTCCCGCCGATCTCGCCGGCCTCGGGCTGCCCGAGTCCGCGATCGACCGTGTGGCCGCGCTGGTCGTGGCCGCCGCCCCCCGCAACCCGCGCCCGGCCGGTCTGGACGCCGTACGCGGGATCCTGCGTGCCGCCTACGACGGAAGGCCCGTCCCCGCACCTGATTGAGGAGAGCGATGGAGACCCAGGAGCGTGAGCTCACCCGCGAGGTGCTGCGGCGCCTCGACGCGACGCCCGACGGGCGGCTGAGAGAGGTGCTGACCTCCCTCGTACGGCACCTGCACGCGTTCGCCGAGGAAGTGGGGCTGAGGGAGGAGGAGTGGCTCGCGGGCGTCCGGTTCCTGACCGAGACGGGGCACGCGTGCACGGCCACCCGGCAGGAGTTCATCCTGCTGTCGGACACCCTGGGCCTGTCGAGCCTGGTGGACGAACTCAGCCATCCTCCTTCCTGCGACGCGACGGAGTCGACGATCCTCGGCCCGTTCTACGTCCCGGACGCGCCGTTCCGGAAGCACGGCGCCTCCATCGCGGCGCTCGATCTCGGCGGGGAGCCGCTCGATGTGCGCGGACGGGTGACCGGGGCCGGCGGCCGGCCGCTCGCGGGCGCCGTCGTGGACGTCTGGCAGACCGCCCCCAACGGCCTGTACGCCGTGCAGGACCCGGCCCAGCCGGAGCACAACCTGCGCGGCCGCTTCCGCACCGACGAGCAGGGGCGCTACCGCTTCAGGACGGTGCGGCCCGTCAGCTACCCCATCCCGGACGACGGACCGGTGGGCCGCCTGCTCCGGGCGACCGGCCGGCATCCCTGGCGGGCGGCCCACATCCACGCCATCGTGTCCGCCCCCGGCCACCGGACCGTCACGACGACGGTCTTCGACGCCGCCGACCCCTACGTGGACTCCGACGCCGTGTTCGGCGTGAAGCGGAGTCAGGTGCGCGACTTCGAGCGCGCTGAGGACGGCGGGTTCCTCCTGGTCGAGCACTTCCGCCTGAGGCCGGAGGGGTATTGACCCGCCCCGGCAGCGTCTGCACACTATACGCACAGCCGTGCGCTAAGCGCACAGACCTGAGGAGCGATTCCGTGACCCGACCCCGGCACTTCGATCTGGTCGTCGTGGGCGGCGGCCTCGGCGGCGTAGCCGCCGCGCTCGCCGCCGCCCGGCTCGGCCTGCGCAGCGTGCTGGTCAGCGAGTGCGACTGGATCGGCGGCCAGGTGTCCAGCCAGGGCATTCCCCCGGACGAGCACCCGTGGATCGAGTCGGTCGGCTGCACCGCCGCCTACCGCGAGTTCCGCGACCGGGTGCGCGCCTTCTATCGCCGCAACTACCCGCTCACCGCCGAGGCCAGGGCGGCCCGGCGGCTCAACCCGGGGTCCGGCAACATCGGGCCGCTCAGCCACGAGCCGCAGGTCGCCTGGCTCGTCCTGGAGGAGATGGTCGCCCCCTGGACCAGCAGAGGCCTGATCACCGTGCTGCGCGGCTACCGGGCGGCCGCGGCGTCCACCGGCGGTGATGAGGTCCGGTCGGTGCTGGTGCGGGGCCCGGAGGGCGACGAGATCGAGCTGACCGGCGCCTTCTTCCTCGACGCGACCGACCTCGGCGACCTGATCGACCTCGCCGGCGTCGAGCACGTCCACGGCGCGGAGAGCTCCGCCGAGACCGGCGAGCCGCACGCGCTGCCGGGACCGGCCGACCCCTTCGACCAGCAGGCCGTCACCTGGGCGCTGCTGCTGAGCCTGCACCCGGGCACGGACAACACGATCGAGCGGCCCGCCGGCTACGCCGCCTGGCGCGACTACCGTCCCGCCGAGTGGCCGGGCCCACTGCTGAGCTGGGAGGTCAGCGACCACGTCACGCACCGCACGCGCAGGCGGCCACTGTTCACCGACACCGAGCCGGCCGGCGGCGTCCGCTACGACCTGTGGCACGCGCGCCGGGTGCTCGACTCCGGGCACCTCGGCTCCGGCTGGTCGGATGTCACCGCCGCCGCCTGGCCGATGATGGACTACGCCCGGCTGCCGCTCATCGGCGTGAGCGAGCAGGAGCGGGAACTCGCGCTGCACGAGGCGCGGCAGCTCTCGCTTTCCTTCCTCTACTGGATGCAGACCGAGGCGCCCCGCCACGACGGCGGCCACGGCTACCCGGAGCTGAGACCGCGCGGCGATCTGACCGGCACGCCGGACGGCCTGGCGAAGATGCCCTACATCAGGGAGAGCCGCCGCATCCGGGCCGAGTTCACCCTGCTCGAACAGCACATCGGGGTCGAGGCCCGGGCCGGCCTTCACGGCGCGGAGCGTTTCCCCGACAGCGTCGGCGTCGCCGCCTACCGCATCGACGTCCACCCCTCGACGTCCGGGCGGCCCACGGTCGACATCGACACCTGGCCCTTCCAGATCCCTCTGGGCAGCCTGGTCCCCGTACGCGTGACGAATCTGCTGCCCGCGGCGAAGAACATCGGCTCCACCCATCTGACCAGCGGGGCCTACCGCGTCCACCCCGGGGAGTGGACGGTCGGGGAGGCGGCGGGCGCCCTCGCGGGCTTCTGCGTCCTGCGCCGGACGAGACCCGCCCAGGTGCGCGCCGACGGGATCAGGCTCGACGAGTTCCAGACCCTGCTGTCGGGCACGCTCGGCGTCGAGCTCGAATGGCCCCGCTACGAGGCCCTCGCCCCGCGCCACCGGTTCGGCTACGTCCCGCAGGCCGCGTCGCAGGAGCGGAGCGCGTGATGAACGGGCCGCCGCCACTTCCCGAAGGGACGGTCGCCCGCCTGGCCGCCGCCGTGCGAGCCGGGCAGGCGCCGCCTTCGGGCCCCGCCCGCGACGCGCTCGCCCGCATCGCGGAGCTCGATCCGGAGCTGCACGCGTTCACGCAGGTCTTCACGGACGCCGTGCCGGTGTCTCCCACCGGTCCGCTCGCCGGGGTGCCCGTGGCGGTCAAGGACAACATCGACGTGGAGGGACGGGTCACCGGCCTCGGGCGGCCCGTGGACGAGCGGTCCGCGGCGGCGCGGGACGCCGGCGCCGTCGCCCTGCTGCGCGCGGCCGGCGCCGTCGTCGTCGGCAAGACCAACCTGCCCGAGTTCGCCAGCTCCGCGGTGACGGTCAACGCCCACTACGGCGACGCGCGCAACCCGCGCGACCCCCGCCGTACGGCCGGGGGCTCGAGCGGCGGGTCGGCCGCGGCCGTGGCCGCCGGCATGGTTCCCGCCGCCCTCGGGACGGACACGGGCGGGTCGGTGCTGATCCCCGCCGCGCTCACCGGCGTCTGCGGCTTCCGTCCGACGTACGGCAGGGTCGGCACCGGCGGAGTGATCCCGCTGAGCCCCTCCCTCGACACGGTCGGCGTGATCGCCCCCGGGCCGGCCGACGTCCGGGAGCTGATGCGCGTGCTCCTCGGGCCGTGGCCGGGGCAGGACGGCGCCGTCCGCCTGCCCGGCCTGCGAGTCGGCGTGCTGGGCGGCGAGTTCGGCGAGGCCGAGGGCGGCGTGCGGGAGTGCGTCGAGGCGGCGCTGGACCTGCTGCGGGCGGCGGGGTCGGCGACGCGGCCGGTGGAGCTGCCCTCCGCGCCGCGGGCCCGGCGACACGCCCGCGTCCTCTACGCCGCCGAGGCCGCCGGCGTCCTCGGCGGCCTCCTCGACCCCGCCGCACGTACGCGCCGGACGGTCGAGGCCCGCCGCTCGAGTCC